>JAVBOQ010000064.1:0-5987 GCA_031550455.1 Eubacteriales bacterium | reverse complement strand
TGACCTGACCTATATCGGGCAGGACGGCGAGCGTCATCGCCCGGTGATGATCCACCGCACGGTGCTAGGCTCGCTGGAGCGGTTCATCGGCATCCTGATCGAGCATTTCGCGGGCGCGTTCCCGGTGTGGCTGTCGCCGGTGCAGGTGAAGGTGCTGACGATCACCGAGCGCGGCGACGCGCGGGCCAAAGAGATTCAGGCTGCGCTTGACAAGGTCGGCGTCCGCGCCGAGGTCGACCTGCGCAACGAGAAGATTGGGTTCAAGATTCGCGAGGCGCAGATGGAAAAGACGCCGTACATGCTCGTCGTCGGCGACAAGGAGATCGAGACGGGCGACGTCGCGGTCAGAAGCCGCAAGGACGGCGACTTGGGCGTGATGGCGATGGACGCGTTTGTGGCGAGGATTTTGGAAGAAGTGACGACCAAGGCAATGTAATTGCGGCGAAATTCTCCATGCCGGAAGGAAATGCCCGATCCGTGATGAACTATCTGAACATCCGGTATTATCTTGAAATTGTGAAGGAGGATGAACATGATGAAAGCCCTTCGCGTCACCCTGCTGCTGGCGCTTTGCCTCGCGATGACGGCGCCGACCTTCGCGCTTGCCGCCGGGAAGGCGACCATTACCCATGAGACTGTGTATGTCGAATCGGACAACGACAAGTACGTCACGATCGGCGAAAAGGCGCGGGCGCTCTCGGGCGGCGTGCTGGTTTTTGAAAACGCGTACCTGTTTGCCGAGATTACCAACACTGGCGACAAAGCCATCGTATTCAACGACGGGCTGTTCGAGCTGTTCAACGCGGACGGCGACTCGGTCGAAAGCTCGAGTTACCTGTCGTGCTATCCGCAGTACCTCGCGCCGGGCGAGAGCGGATACATTTACGACTATCTTTATATCGACGACCCAAGTCTCGAAAACTCGATTGACGACTATTCGCTGACCGTTACCGGCAAGGGCGACAACAAAAACTCCACGTTGCGGCTGCCCGCGGAAGGCATCTACGAAGAAGTGGAGAGCGGCTACTGGACGAACCGCTATGTCACCGCGACGATTGAAAACAACACGGCGAACACCCTCTGGAATGTAAAGGTCGTGTACGTTGTATTCGATCAGAACGACAAGCTGATCTTTGCCAAGGAGGACACGATGTACGACACCGGCGTGCCTGTCGGCCAGAAGGTGATGGCGCGCATCGACGTGGAAAGCGCGCTTTCGGATGTCTGGCAAGCCGAAGAAAGCACGCCGACGAAAATCATCGTGATCGCGTACACCGAGCTGGAAGCGGAAGCGTAGGATCGCGTCGCGGAAGGATCGGTTCATGCAAAAGGGGGTTGCCGTGGCAACCCCCTTCTGTATTATGTTTTCGTCAGCCAGTACTTCCGCTTGATGCCGTCGCCCGGCTCCTCAAACTCGGCCCATTGGAACCCGTGCGATACGAGGTAGTCATGGTCCGAACCCGGGATGTAAATCAGCAGACCGCCGGGCTTCAGCACGCGTATCGATTCAGCGTATTCTCGATCCGGCAAGTCGCCGAACACATGCCCGCCCATCACGACGTCGAAGAACGCGTCCTCGAACGGCAGTTGCTCGATAAACCCTTCGGTCACATGGACATTTTGAACGCCTTCCCGCACAGCCCTGTCCCGCAGATAGCGGCGCAGGTTGAACACCGGTTCCGCGCAGTAGACGCGAGCGCACAGCCGCGCGACCGCGAACGCCTGCTTGCCCGTGCCGGAGCCGATGTCGAGCACGCGCTTGCCGTTCCAATCGGTCAGGCAGGTCAGTTCGCGCTCGTCCCAACCGACGAACGGCTGGCGCTGGTACGCGTCCGGATCGGTGACATAAATGATCCAATCCGCCATCGACATGATCAGATCGCCTTCGATCTGCCGAAGCGATTCAGCGTCGGGCACAGGCTCGTCCCGGTATTCCGTCAGCAGCCCGTCGACCCATTCGGTGGCGGACGGCGCTTTGTTCCGGATAAAATAAGCGACATGCGGATTGGCGCGCAGCGCGATCGCCCATTCACGGCGGCGCCACGCCTTGTCACTCCACGAAAAATGACAGGCTTCCAGCAACGTTACCGCGTCAAACGGCAGCGCGCGGATTTCCGGTTTCCAGTTCAATGGGCTCATGGGTTTCCCTCCAGATGATGCATTCGGAAACCACTATGTTTTTCGCCATATCAAACACCTCCGGCCCTGATTCAGTCCGCCGTCAGTATAGCATCAAATCCCTTTTCGTGCTACAATAACCGCATGTCCGATTTGAACGCAGTCCTGGCCGCGCTTTCCAACATCCGCGCGCCGAGAACCACAAGCGAATACGACCTGCACGCCCTCGTCGCGGAGGCGATGGCGGGCGCGAACCTGCCCTTCCGCCACGAAGCGCCCGTCGCGATGCGTCGGCGCATCGACTTTCTGGCGGGCGCGATCGGCGTCGAGGTCAAGCGCGGCAAGCCCGCGCGGACGCCTCTTTTGCGGCAGCTCGCGGCATACGCGGAAAGCGCGGAGATCGCGGCGCTGGTGCTGGTCGCCGAGCGGCCGCCGCGCCTGCCCGCGTCGGTCGGCGGGAAACCGCTGGCGGCGGTCAGCCTGCACCGGCTGTGGGGGATCGCGCTATGAGCATACCGGCGTATCTGCGCGACGCGCCGATCGGCGGGAAAACCTACGGCACGCTGTCCTACAACCGAAAGGGCAAGGTTTGGACGATCCGCGGCGAACCGGGCGTCACCGAGCTTGCCAAGCGGCTGTTCCCCGGCTGTGACGGACACGGGCGCGGCGAGGCGCGGTTCACGGCGCACCGGCGGATCATCGCGGACTTAAACTGGCTGATGCTGCGCTACCCGCTGGAAATCGCGGAGCGCGACCGGGAGCGCTGGGACATGGCGCTCGGCGAGGCGCGCGAATGGGCCGCGCGGCGGGCTGCAGCCGACCGGATGCCGGATACCGCGACGCCGCCCGCTTCGTATTTCAGCGGCGAACTGATGCCGTTTCAGCAAAAGGGGCTTGCGTACCTTTTGCAGAACGAGCGCGCGCTGCTCGCGGACGAGATGGGCCTTGGGAAGACCGTGCAGGCGATCGCGCTTTTGGCGTCGACGCGGCAGTTCCCGGCGCTGATTGTCGTGCCGCCGCACCTGATGCGCAACTGGGCGCGCGAACTGGAGCGGTTCCTGACGATGCCGGACGGCGTGCGCGCGCACATGATCCGCGGGCTGTCACCCTACGCGCTGCCGGACGCCGAAATCTATCTGATCCATTACCTGCTGCTGCGCGGCTGGAAGGACACGCTGCCGAACCTCGGGTTCCGGACGCTGCTGTTCGACGAGATTCAGGAACTGCGCCGCGCCCGCACCGAAAAGAACAGCGCCGCGAGCCATCTGTCGAGCGCGTGCGAGCGCGTCGTCGGCCTGTCCGGCACGCCGATCTACAACCGCGGCGGCGAGATCTGGAACGTCGTCAATGTCCTGGATTTTCACTTTCTCGGCAGCTACGAGAGCTTCTCGCGCGAGTGGTGCGACGGCTACGGGCGCGGTGTGGTGCTCAAGCCGGAGCTGCTCGGCGAGCACCTGCGGCACGAAGGGCTGATGCTGCGCCGGACGAAGGCCGAGGTGCTGCCGGAACTGCCGCCGAAGCGGCGGCTGGTGCAGGAGATCGACGCGGACGACGCGATGTACGAGCGGCTGACGCGCGAGGTGCTCGAAAAGCTGCGCGTGCTGCGCCGCGACGAGACGCTGACGCCTTCGATGCGCGCGATCCTCGAAGAGCAGGTATCGCAGGAGGAGCGGCAGGCGACCGGGCTTTCAAAGGCCGCGTATGTCTGCGCGTTCGTGCGCGCGCTGCTGGAAGGCGGAGAGTCGGTGCTGTTGTTCGCGCACCACCACGCGGTGATGGACGTGTACAAAAAGGAGCTCAAGGCGTTCTCGCCGGTATTCATCACCGGGCGCGAAAACGATATGGAGAAGGACTGCGCGCAGCGGCTGTTTATGGAAGAGGCGACGAACCTGTGCTGCGTTTCGCTCAGATCCGCGTCGGGGCTGAACCTGCAGCGCGCGACGTGCGTGGTGTTCGGCGAACTGGACTGGTCGCCGGCGGTGCACAGCCAGGCCGAGGATCGCGCGCACCGGATCGGCCAGCGCGACTCGCTGCTATGCTACTATCTGGTCAGCCCGGCCGGGTCGGATGTGGACATGCAGGAAGCTCTGGGCCTGAAAGTCAGCCAGTTCCTCGCGCTGATGGGCGACCTGCCGACGCCCGCCTCCGACATGCTGGAGCAGGAGACGGCCGCGCGGGCGCATGTGCGGCGGTTGATGGAGCGGCACGGCATGCAATGCGCGCAAAGCGCGCACCCTATATGAAAACACAAAGGAGATGCCCCATGGAACAACCCAGAATCAACGAGTACGCCAAACTGCTGGTCGAGGTCGGGCTGAACGTGCAGCCGGGACAAACCGTCGTGATCCGCGCGCCGCTGCAATCCGTGGACTTTGTCAGGCTCTGCGCGGAGGCCGCGTATAACGCGGGCGCGCGCGAAGTCGTTCACGATTGGAACGACGACGCGCTGACGCGGATGAAGTTCCTGCGCGCGGCCGAGGCGGTGTTTGACGAGTGCCCCGCGTGGTTCTCAGACAAGCTCAATACGCTGGCGCGCGAGAAGGCAGCGTTCCTGTCCATTTACGCGGACGATCCGGAGACGCTGCGCGGTGTCGACCCGGATCGCATCCGGCGCAGCGCGCAGTCGCGCGGCAAAGCGCTCAAGGAATACCGGGAGGCCACGATGAACAACAAGGCGCGCTGGTGCGTCGCGTCGGTTCCGATCCCCGTTTGGGCGCGGAAGGTCTTTCCGAACCAGCCCGACGCGGTCGAAGCGCTTTGGGACGCGATCTACGACACGCTGCGGCTCACCGGTGACGGCAAGGCGGTCGAGCGCTGGCGCGAGCACATCCAAAGAACGCAGGCGCGCTGCGACGCGTTAAACGCGATGGAACTGACTTCGCTGCACTACCGGAACAGCCTTGGCACCGACCTGACCGTCGGTCTGCCCGACGGGGCGATCTGGCTCGGCGGGGCGGACGTCGACGCGGACGGGATCCCGTTTGTCGCCAACATGCCGACGGAGGAAATTTTCACCGCGCCGCACCGTGACCGCGTCAACGGCACGCTCGTGTCGTCGATGCCGTTCTCGCTGCACGGAAACGTTATCGACCGGTTCACGATGACCTTCAACGACGGCAAGATCACCGGCATCGATACGCGCCGCGAAAACGACCGCATCCTGCTTGAAAAGGCGATCGCGGTGGACGAAGGCGCGGCCTACCTCGGTGAGGCGGCGCTTGTACCATACGACTCGCCGATCCGCAATCTGGGTGTGTTGTTCTACAACACGCTGTTTGACGAAAACGCGGCCTGCCACTTCGCGTTCGGCGAGGCGTACCCGTGTGTGAAGGGCGCAGCCTCAATGTCGAAGGATGAGTTGACCGCGCTTGGCATCAACGAGTCGATCACGCACGAGGACTTCATGATCGGCACCGCCGACCTGACCGTCACCGGCACGGCGCGGGACGGGCGGAAGATCCCGGTGTTTGTCAACGGAAACTTCGCGTTCTGACCATGGAATCGTTCAAAAAGGGCGTCGGGCACGGCCTACCGATCGGGCTGGGATATTTCTCGGTCTCGATCGGCTTCGGCCTGCTGGCGGTCGGCGGCGGGCTTTCGATCGCGCAGGCGGTCATCCTGTCGATGGTCAACCTGACGTCCGCGGGGCAGCTCGCGGGCGTGCAGGTGATTTTCGCCGCGGGTTCGCTCGCCGAGATGGCCGTTTCGCAGTTGTTTATCAACCTGCGTTACGGGCTGATGTCGGTGTCGCTGTCCCAGAAGGCGGACGATCAGTTCAACGCGCCCGCCCGCCTCGCGGCCGGGTTTGTGATCACGGATGAAATCTTCGCGGTCGCCGCGAGCCAGCCCGGAAAGCTGTCGCGCAGGTA
>JAVBOQ010000132.1:0-7056 GCA_031550455.1 Eubacteriales bacterium | reverse complement strand
AGGCTTCCGATTTCATTTTGCAGCCCCAGCGCCAGCGCGGCGTTTTTCAAAGCCATGTCCAGCACCTGATACACGGGCAGCAACCCGGCATTTTGGTTGTGCGCCTTGTGGAGCAAGAACGCGTACCGCAGATACTCGGCGATGTCGAGCGTGAAAAAGCAGTCGTGGCCAAGGGTGATATTGAGCCCCTTGTCCATCATGAAAGGAACGCGGGCCACGCCGTTGCCGCCGAAGGAATTTGTCATCGGCGTATGGGCGATGTTGACCTTGTTGCGCGCCAGAATGCCGACGTCCTCATCGGTCAGGTCGATGCAATGCGCCGCGACGACGTCAGGGCCCAAAACGCACTCTTCCTCCAGCACCCGCGGGGCCGACGCGCCGTGCTTCTCCACCACAAAGGCGCGCGGAATCTCGGCGATGTGCACCTGCATGCCGACGCCGTAACGGTCCGCGATTTCGCGGGCCTTTCGCATGGTGGGACGGGAGTTTGTAAAAGCGGTGTGCAGCCCGAGACGGCCCGTCACCCGGCCGCCGGCGCGCGCGGGATGCTTCTCAAAGAACGCGATGTTCTCCGCGAATCCCTTTTCCGCGTTTTCCACGGAGACCTTCTTCAAAATATGTTCCCCGGGGATCCGCTCGGTCACTTCATATCCGATCTGCGCCCGAATCCCCGCCTCCAAAACCGCCTTCGCGCTCGCGTCCAGGATGCCCGGCAGCGCGTTGGGGCCTTCGACAAATTCGCATACGGTGGTCACACCGCTGCGCAGCATCTTTGTGGCGGCGTAGCGCGTGGCCGCGTAGACGCCCTCCCGGGTCGTGATGTCTTCCAACCATTCCCAGCCCATTTTTTGCAGCATATCCCAGAAATCATGCAGTTGCGAAAAATCGACGGGCATATTGTGGCCGAGCACATAGGGCATATGGGTGTGCGTGACGATAAATCCCGGCATGACAATTTTCCCGGACGCGTCGATCGTTTTGACGCCGGCGTACCGGGCAGCGAGGTCGGCGCTCTTTCCGACCTCGGCGATGCGGTCGCCGTCAACGGCCACCGCCCCGTCCTCAATCATGCGGCCGGTGAGCGCGTCGGCGTCGAAGGTGAGCACCAGACCGTGCAGGATCAAAAGGTCAGCCATTGTTGCCTCCTCTTCAGACGGTGAAATAGTCCTGATCGATGGCATGGGAGGGGCAAACCGAGGTGCACAGCCCGCAGCCATGGCACTTCTCCGTGATAAACTCAGGGGTCGTCTCGCCCATCTCAATGGCGCCGTACGCGCAGGCCATCATGCAGTTGCTGCAAACGGTGCATTTTCCCTTGGTTCTGTGCGGAAGCCTGATGTCGCGCAGAATCTGCCGGCCCTGTTCCGCCCGCTCCCTGATCCGTTTGTGCGTAAGCCCACGAAAGTCTTCGAGCTTCTCGTACCCCTTGCGGGTCATGAAAGCTTTCAGGCCGTCGTAAATGTCGCCGTAAACTTCGTAACCCTGCAAATTGCTGGCGGTGGCCAGCCCCACGGCGGTCGCGCCGGCCATGATGTACGCGGCGGCTTCCGCGCCGCTGCTCACGCCGCCGATGCCGATGACGGGCAGATCCACGGCCTCGGTGATTTCCAGGATCATCCGCAGCACCAGCGGTTTGAGCGCGGGGCCCGTCAGTCCGCCGTACCCTCTGGGGCCGCCAAGCACCGGCTGTCCGGTTTCAATGTCGATGTCCATCACGGGCCCGAGCGAATCGGCGGCGGAGATGGCGTCCGCTCCCGCGTCGGCCACGGCCCTCGCCCACTCCCGGGCGTGCAGATGGTAGATGGCCGAAAATTTGGCGATGACCGGTATCTTGACCGCGCGTTTGACCGCGCTGATCTGACGCGCGTAATCGCTCGGGTCATGCACCTCCGGCAGCGCGACTTTCAGTCCCGGGTACATGGCTTCCAGAATGTTTCCCATATGCGGGCAAGCGCTGGGATACTCGATGAAGCTCGCCCCCGCGCCTTCGCAGCCCTTGGCCAGCTCGACCGCCTCGTCCGGCGTGACCCCCGCCATGTTGGCGATGATCGGAATCCCCGCTTTGAGCGCCTTGGGGAACTCTTCCTTGAACCACTGCTCGGCGGTCAGGTTTGCCCCGAAAACGCAGTTGATCATCGAGCCGCCGCGCACCTGCTTCATATTGGGCAGCACGTCGGTCTGCATGTCCTTCACGATGGTCTTTGTGGTGGCAGCGCCCAGCTTGTATTCGCCCACAAGCTTGATTCTCTCGCCGTCCATTCCGTCAACGCACGACGAGGAGAAAATGGGGCTGCGCAGCTTTACGCCCGCAATGTTGACGCTTAAATCCATGGTTCTCCTCCTGTTTGGGGACCGGATCCCGGACGAGCCGGGTATACAGAATCCGATCCCCTTCAACCTCTGGTTCGTTCGGTGTCGCCCTAGTTCAGCAACAGCGCCAGCAGCGCTTTGATGGTGTGCAGCCGGTTTTCCGCTTCGTCAAAAATGATGGAATTCGGCGCGTCCAGCACGGCGTCCGTCACTTCTTCATTGCGCGCGGCGGGCAGGCAGTGCATCACCTTTACATGCTTGGACGCGGTCTTGACGACGTCTTCGGTGACGCACCAGTTCTTCAGCGTGTGCTTGTAGGCGGCAAATTCCGGGTTGCCGCGGTAGCCGGTCGCGGGGCCTTCGGCAAAAATCTCCGGGCTGACCCAGGAGTAGACGTTGATGAAATCCGCGTCCTTCGTGGCTTCTTCATAGGAGCGGACAATGTTGATCTTCGCGCCGGTGCCGGGCGCTTCTTCCTTGGCCCAGGCGATGTAGCGGGGATCCGGATCCATGCCCTCGGGACAGGCAATGGATACGTCAAAGCCCAGCTTCGCGGCCGTCACCAGCGTGGAGTTTGTCAGGCCCGCGGGCGGGTTGAGCTCGCCGTAGCCCCACAGGAACGCGACCTTCGCGCCTTTGACGCTGCCGCCGCCGTGCTCCTGCATGGTCATGACATCCGCCAGCGCCTGGGTCGGGTGTTCCACCGGGCAGGACGCGTTGATCACGGGAACGGTCGCCAGTTCATTCGTCAGCTCCAGCAGCTCGCGCGTGACCGGGCGGTACGCGATGCCGTCCACATAGCGGGTCAGGGTGCAGATGGTGTCATGCCAGTTTTCAGCGCCCGCTTCGCCGGCCCAGATGCGGTTTTTGTCCAGCCACATCATATGGCCGCCGAGCGCGGTCATCGCCGTCTCAAAGGAGCAACTGGTGCGGGTGGACTGCGTGGCAAAAATGCCCGCCAACGCTTTTCCGCGCAGAACGTCGTGCGGTCTGCCCATTTTCCGGGCCCTCTTCAGCTCGCTGGCGGTGTCCAGAATGAACAGCAGCTCCTCGGATGTCAGTTCGTTGATGCCCAGCAGACTTCTTCCCTTCAACGGTTTCATGCTTCATTCCTCCAACTGTTTTTTGGTATTTGGATAACGCCGGATCGTGGTTTCATGTTACAGCCGTCACACTTTGCCCTCGTACAAAAACCGCTTCACCTGATCCACGGTCCAATCGGGTTTGAGGCCCAACGCGTCCAGCCCGCGGCCGTTCGTGCGCAGATCACGGCCGAGCAGTCCCTCGGCCATCGTGGTGATGGCGTCGCTCATCGGCGTGGGTACGCCGACAAGCCTGCCCAGCGCCGAAAAGGTGACCAGACCGTACGGGATGTCTTCCGTCAAATGCCGCGCCTGCAGCGTGAACGGGCCTTCGCAGACTTCCAGGAAAGGCGTGTGGATGGCTTCATAGATCGGCAGCACCGTATCCACACCGTCGCGGTTCCACTTGACCATCCGGATTTCTTCTTCGAGCGTATACTGCGTGAGGCCCAGTTTTTCACCGATGGCCATGCGCTCGCGGTCGATCGCCCGGATCAGGTTGACCACCGGGGCCGGGTTTTCTTCCACGCCGAACAGGTGGAAGCTCCTGTCCCCGCTGTGTATGCGGGCCGCGTTGCAGATCATGGGCGGCGTGTGCGTGATGGCATTGTAATCCACCAGCAGGGTGTCGATGACGTTCTGCGCGCGGCGCAGGCTGTAGCCGTGCTCGGGAGGATACAGCGTGTTCACGGCCTCCCAGACGATGTCCATGTCCTTGGAGGGAAAGGCCGCAAACATCAGGTTCTGGGTGCGCGCTTCCAGCCGCACCTGCCGGTCCCCGATGCGGGACGCGCCGTAAGGCAGGGTGTTGCAGTCCGCCAAATAGACGCGGCTGCGGTTGCCCGCCTCGTCGAGCGCCTTTTTCCATACGAGCGACGCGCCGCCTTTGCCAAGGCAGATGATGATCTGCCCATCGGTGATATAGGGCGCGGCCTGTTCGGCGTATGTCTTCACGGCAAAAAAGGGAACCGGGTTCAGAATGACCTGTGCGCCCTTTACCGCGTCCGCCGCGGTGTCCGCCGCCAGCGATACTTTGCCAACTGTGCCGGTGGGGTTTGAGTCAATGTCGAGGAGTTCGATACCGCCCGCCTGCTTCACACCGTCAAGGCGTCCCGGCTGGCTGTCGTACAAAGTAACCTCAAAACCCATGCCGGACATGTCCACGGCGCTCATAAAGCCTCCGTTGCCGGCCCCCAAAATCGCGATTTTCCGGATGTCCACTGTGTCACCCCCGAAGATTAGTGTTTGTCTCTCTCAAAGAGAACACATGATTTGTCCTCAATCGCCCTTTGCTTATTGCGCGTCCGTCAACGTCACGCCGTACACTTCCTCGGCCGCGCCGCGCGAGATGTACCCGTTTTTCACGTCCATGCGCACCGCCTCCGGGTCGCGCTTGCGCGGATCTCCCCAACCGCCACCGCCGGACGGGTAGGAGGTAAACGTGCCGCCGTTCTTGAGCGTGACCGCGCCTTTGGCGGGAAGCAGCGCCTCGCCCTCCTCGCCTTCGTTGATGTACGCCCTGTTGCAGGAGCCTGGTTTCCCGCCGAACAGCCCGTAGGGCGGATGGACGCGCCCGTCCCCGAACATGACAAGGTTCGTCTCCGCGCCCTCATAGAAACGAATCCGGTATCTCGCGCCGCATCCGCCCCGGTATTCTCCGGCGCCGCAGGAATCGGTGAGAAATTCGTTGAACTCCGTGAGGTGCGGATAGTCCACCTCGTTTGTTTCGATGTTCGGGGCGATCAGTCCGCCCAAATCGATGCCGTCGCCTATGTAATGCCGACCGTCCAGGCCGCGTGCGCCGCCCGCGCCGCCGAAGCCGTTGAAGCCGAACATCACGTAAAAATTCTCGCTGCGCGGGTCAACGCCGGTGACGGTGGGTCCGTTCCAGCGGTTCCAGCCGGCGGGGACGCGCCCCGGCAAAATGTCGGCCAGCGCCATCCAGCAGGCCTCCAGGATCGCGCAGGCGGTGTCCAGCGTGCAGTAGGCCACCGGGGCCGGGAAATCGGAGTTGACCACCGATCCGCTCGGCGCCACGATTTTGATCGGCCGGTACACGCCCTCGTTGTGCGGGATGTCGGGCGTCGTAACCGTGGTGAGAAACGCGACGTAGACGCACGTGGCCGTGTTGGCCAGCGGGGAGTTGCTCGGCCCGGTCACCTGCGGGCTGCTGCCTTCAAAGTCCACGACGGCTTCGTCGCCCGCGATGGTGATTTTCACGCAGATGTCGATCGGATCCTCCGTAAACCCGTCCGAATCCAGTGTGGCCTTGCCGTGATAGACCCCGTCCGGCAGATTGGCGATTTCGGCGCGCATGCGGCTTTCCGCGTACAGGTGGATGTCTTCGATCGTCTCCCGCGTTTTCACCTCGCCGTATTTTTCCATCATCTCCAGAATCCGCTTTTCCCCGACGCGGCAGGAGGCTACCTGGGCTTTCATGTCGACCCAAATGTCCGCGGGCATGCGCGTGTTGACGCGAATCATGTTGATGACGTCGTCAATCGGCTCGTCGTTGCGGTAGATGCGCAGCGGCGGGATCCGGACGCCCTCATGGAACAGCTCGGTGGCGCTGGGGCAGTATGATCCGGGCTCCATGCCGCCGACATCCCCGTGGTGGGCGCGGTTGATCGCGATGAACTGCAACCGCCCGTTGTAGAAAATCGGCTTCATGATGGTTACGTCCTGCAGGTGCGTGCCGCCCATGTACGGGTCGTTGAGCACGAAAACATCGCCCGGGTGTATGTCGTCGCCGAAGTAGGCTGCGATGGCCTTCACGGATTCCATTGCGGAGGCCGTATGGGACGGAACGCCGTCCACCTGTGACACAATGCGGTTTTCCCAGTCGCAGATGGCGCAGGAAAAATCATGCACCTCGGCAAAAATGGGCGAAATAGAGGTGTTGATCATCGTGATGCCCATTTCGCGGTTGATGGTGAGCAACCGGTTGTAGATCACGGTAAAGGTGATGGGATCCTTTGCGCCCTCAAACTCCTTTTTGCGTTTCTCCTGGCTCATGCTTTCACCTCCATCACTACGTTGCCGAACTCGTCCACGGTCGCGTCCCAGCCCGGATGCACGACGATCGTGGTGATCCTTTCCTCGATGACGGCCGGGCCCGGTATTTGATGTCCCGGGAAAAGCTTGTTACGGTCGTACACGGGGATGTCGCGCCAGCCGCCGTATTCCTGGAAATACAGGGGCCGCGTGTTCTTGAGCGCGTCACGAACGTCGCAGCGGCCGGACTGCGCCTTTTCCAGCTTCGTCTTTTCAACATGCCCAACGGCTGTCACGCGGAGGTTAATGATCTCGATGGGCGTCTCGGGGGTGGCGTAACTGTACAGGCGCTCATGCGCTTTGTGGAAGGTTTGGGCGATCTGCGCCGTGTCCTCTTCGGTGATGGCCCGGCCGGCCGGGAAGGGCACGGTGACTTCGTGGTGCTGCCCGACATAGCGGACGTCCAAATACCGCTCAAGCGACGCGGAGGCGCGCTCCACGCCCTCGCTCAGCAGTTCGTTCATGGCGTTGCGCTCCGTCTCCGCGAGGCAGTCGTTGAAGGCGGATAGCGACAGGCCGGGGATGGTTCCGCGGAAACTCCGCACATTGTCCAGCCGGATGTCCGACTCCAGCATCCCGAGCGCGCAGAACACCGAAGCCGCCTGCGGCA
>JAVBOQ010000082.1:0-3586 GCA_031550455.1 Eubacteriales bacterium | reverse complement strand
GGGGAAAAGAAAGAACCAAAGAAAAGCCTCTTTGGGGGGCTTTTTCCTTTTGTGACGCTTGACAAAGCGGGGGTTCGCGTGTATGCTAATTCAGAGTAAATTACTCGGAATTGGTGAGGCGATTTGGAATGCGCATTTTGGACGACGTGACCGGCGCGATCGGGCGGACGCCGCTGGTGAAGATCGGCAGGCTGTGCGCGCTGTACGGCGCGGTCGCGGATGTGCTGGTGAAACTTGAGCGGTCGAACCCGGGCGGCAGCGTCAAGGACCGCGCGGCGCTGTCGATGATAAACGACGCCGAGCTGCGCGGGCTGCTCGCGCCCGGCGCGACGGTCGTGGAGCCGACGAGCGGCAACACCGGCGTCGGCCTCGCGATGATCTGCGCGGCGCGCGGTTACAGGCTGATCCTGACGATGCCGGACTCGATGAGCGCGGAGCGGCGCAAGCTTTTGTCCGCCTACGGCGCGGCGCTGGTGCTGACGCCCGGCGCGCTTGGCATGCAGGGGGCGATCGACCGCGCGGACGCGATCGCCGCGGAAACGCGCGGCAGCTTCATGCCGCGCCAGTTTGACAGCGCCGCGAACGCGGAGGCGCACCGGCGGACGACCGGCCCGGAAATCTACGAGGACACCGGCGGCGCGGTCGATTTTCTGGTCGCGGGCGTCGGTACCGGCGGCACGATCACCGGCGCGGGGTCATATCTAAAAGAGAAGAAGCCTTCCGTCCGCGCGGTCGCGGTCGAACCCGCCGATTCGCCGGTGCTGTCGCTGGGGCGTTCCGGGCCGCATCCGCTGCAGGGCATCGGCGCGGGATTCGTTCCGGCCACGCTGGACAGGTCGGTGATTGACGAGGTCATCGCGGTCGGCGGTCCGGACGCCATGGCGACAGGGCGCGCGCTGGCCAGGCGAGAGGGCATTCTCGCGGGCATCTCGTCCGGCGCGGCGGTGTTCGCGGCGCTTGAAATCGCCAAACGGCCCGAGAACAAGGGCAGACAGAGTGTCGCCGTGCTGCCGGATACCGGCGAGCGGTACCTTTCGACAGACTTATTTACGGAGTGATCCTATGTTCAAACGGTTGCTCGAGACGCTGGACGCGTACAAACAGCGCGACCCGGCGGCGCGGTCGAGGCTTGAAATCTTTCTTTTGTATCCCGGCGTGCACGCGCTGATCGGTCACCGGATCGCGCACTGGTGCTATCGGCATCGACTGATGTTCCTGGCGCGGCTCGTGTCGCAGGTCACGCGGCACTGCACCGGCGTGGAGATCCATCCCGGCGCGAAGATCGGCCGCAGGTTCGTCATCGACCACGGCATGGGCATCGTCATCGGCGAGACGGCGGAGGTCGGCGACGACGTGCTTTTGTACCAGGGCGTCACGCTCGGCGGTACCGGCAAGGAAAAAAATAAGCGCCACCCGACGCTTGGCAACGGCGTGATGGTCGGTTCCGGCGCGAAAATCTTAGGCTCTTTCCGCGTCGGCGACAACGCGCGCATCGCCGCGAACGCGGTCGTGCTGCAGGCGATTCCGGACGACGCGACCGCGGTCGGCATTCCGGCGCGGGTCGTGCGGCACGCCGGCCGAAAGGTCGACGAGCTGGACCAGACGAACATCCCCGACCCGGTGGCGCAGGAGCTTCAAAAGCTGCGCGCGCGGCTTGAGGCGCTTGAAAAGAGCTGTCCGCACAACAGCTACGTCGGGGAAACGCCGGAAAGCTGATCCCCGTTCCGCCGCAAAGATTGAACGCCGTCGCTCTATTTTGGGGCGTTCGGCGTTTTTTTTGCACAATTTGGGGTTCCAAAGCAGGAAATAGGGGTAAAGTGTGGTATATTGGAAACTGGGTAAGGATTCGTCCGGCTATTAACCTGGGACAAGGAAGTGGACAGCTTGGACACGATATGGTTGGGGCTGCAAATCGCGGTGATCGGCATTGGCATCGTGTTTGTCGGGGCGATCATCGTCATCGGCTGTGTAAACGCGTTCAAAGCGGCGCGCGTGCAAAAAAACGATCCGCCTGAGGCGGATACCGCGCCTGACGTGGACGCCGCGCCGGAGACGCCCGCGCAGGCTCTGCCGCCCGCGCCCGCGTTCATACCGGACTTCACGCCCGGGCCGCGCCTGACGCCGAAGGACGACGCGTTCTACGCGCTCTTGACCGCCGCGGTCGGCGAAACGCTCGCCGCCGAGGGGATCAACCCGGAAGGCGGTTTCGAGATCCGCGCTGTCCGGCCCGTCAACACGCCGGAGGCGAAAAAACTGACGCAAAGGGACGGCGCGCTGTACGCGATACTCACCGCTGCGATTGCGGAAACACTCTCCGCGGAAGGGATCGATCCCGAAAAAGGGTTTGCGATCACCGCTGTAACACCCGCGTGATTCCACGCCAATTTACTGGAGGAGGCATGTTCCATGCGTAAGTTCCTGGTCACGGTCAACGGCGGCTCGTATGAAGTCACGGTCGAAGAGATCGGCGGCGTCGCCCGCGCCGCGTCGCCCGCGCCGGTTGCGCCGGCCGCGCCACCCGCACCGGCCGCACCGGTCGCACCGGTCGCGCCGGTCGCGCCTGCGCAGCCTGTGAAAGCCGCGCCGGTTTCCGGCGGCACGAAGGTATCCGCACCGATGCCCGGCACGATCCTGGGCGTCAAGGTGCAGCCCGGGCAGACCATTAAAGCAGGTGAGATCCTGGTCGTGCTCGAGGCGATGAAAATGGAAAACGAGATCCCCGCGCCGGTCGGCGGCAAGGTGCTTGAGATCGCCGCTACAAAAGGCACGACGGTGAACACCGGCGACGTGTTGGTGGTCATCGGCTGAGCCTTTTGACGGCGAAGGAGGATCTTATGCATAAGGTGAACATAACCGATACCATCCTGCGCGACGCGCACCAGTCGCAGGCCGCGACGCGGATGCGCGTTGAGGAGATGCTTCCGGCGTGCGAATACCTCGACAAGGCCGGGTATTTCTCCCTGGAGTGCTGGGGCGGGGCGACGTTCGACGCGTGCCTGCGCTTCCTCAACGAGGATCCGTGGGACAGATTGCGCAAGCTCCGCCGGGCGTTGCCCAACACGAAGCTGCAGATGCTGCTGCGCGGCCAGAACATATTGGGATATAAGCACTATGCGGACGACGTCGTCGAGGCGTTCGTCAAAAAAACGCTCGACAACGGCATTGACATCATCCGAACGTTCGACGCGCTGAACGACCTGCGCAACATGCGGACGGCTGTCCGGGCGTGCAAGCAGTACGGCGGCACGGCCGAGGTCGCGATGAGCTACACGATCAGCCCGGTGCATACCGAGGACTACTTCGTCGAACTCGCGAAGCGCATCGAGGACATGGGCGCGGACATCCTCTGCATCAAGGACATGGCGAACCTGCTGCTGCCCTACGACGCGTACAACCTGGTGAAGAAGCTCAAAGCCGCGACGAAGCTGCCGATCCATGTGCACACGCACAACACGACCGGCACCGGCGACATGACCTACTTAAAGGCGATCGAGGCCGGCGCGGACATCGTCGACACGGCGCTGTCGCCTTTGGCGAACGGTACGAGCCAGCCGGCCACCGAAGCGCTCGTCGCGACGCTCGCCGG
>JAVBOQ010000133.1:0-5914 GCA_031550455.1 Eubacteriales bacterium | reverse complement strand
GACCAAAGTCTGTTTTATGCACCTGCGCTCCTTTCGGCGCGCAGGCTCGCTTTAGGCGGCGCGTACCCCGCCATGCGCGCTTCCGGTATCCGTTTCCCCGCCCTGTGTGCCGCCCGTGGGCGGCGTATAGACGGCATGATCGCCCGAGGAAACATCGAGCGTGCCCTTGAACAACCCCTTGGCGACAAGCTCTTCCAGGCTCGCGCGCGCCCACGCCATTTTGTTCATCATCTGATCGGCATTGCCCAGCCGCACGATCATCCCTGTGCGCGATACCATAAACAGGTTGTCCAGATGCCCGACGTTTAATTCACTGATGCTTCCCTGTACGCGCTGCAAAACGAGTTCGCTCAGCATCAGCGCCATGGCCTGCTGCTGCTCGCTCGACTGACAGTAAAGCGGCTGCCCCACTTTGAAGTCGTCCACGATCAGACCCGTGACCACGGGCAGGTCGGGGTAGCTGTTCACATAGCCCTTCTCCAACAGCACGTCCTCCTCATCCACGACGAAAACCAGCCCCAGGTGATTGACGACCGCGCGCGGCGCGCGCTCGCGCACGCGCAGGTACACGTTTCCCGTCACGCGCACCTCCACATCCGTCAGGCACAGATAGCCGTTTTGCTTGAGCGCTTCGGAGACGGTTTCGGCCTTGACCGAATCCAGTCGGTCGCCCAGGGCGATTCCCGACAGGCGTATGATTTCCTGCTCGTCGAGCGTTGTAGCGCCCGTGGCGAACACGGCGCGCACGCGCATGCGCGAGCGCACGATCATGTAGCCCGCGCCGATCACCACAACCGCCAAAAGGAACGCCAAAAGGCGTTCCGGGCGGGCCACTCGCCACCGGGGCATGTGCATCGTTTGCCTCCTGTCCGCCTGCCCGCGCGCTACAGGCGCTGTATCTTGGCACCCAGGCAGGCAAGCATTCTATCCAGTTCGCAATAGCCGCGATCCACCAGCGACACGTTTTCCACTTCGGTGATGCCCTGCGCGGCCAGTCCCGCGAGCACCAGCGCCGCGCCTCCGCGCAGGTCGCGCGCCGTCACGCGCGCGCCCGTGAGCTTTCCGCCGCGCACAACCGCCGTGCGCCCGTCCACGAGCACGTCGGCGCCCATGTAGCGCAGCTGCGTCGCGTGCGCGAAGCGGCTTTCGAATACGTTCTCCACGATGACCGACGTGCCGCGCGCCACGCACGCCATGGACATCATCTGCGCCTGCATGTCCGTGGGGAATCCGGGGTGCGGTTGCGTGCTCAGCCGAAACGCCTTGAGCCTGCGCGCGCTGATGCCGATCTGATCGCCGCTGACGTCCACCGCGCAGCCCGCCTGGCGCATCTTATCGATGACCGCGATCATGTCGCCCGGGCGCGTCTGGGTGAGCAGCACTTCGCCGCCGGTGACCGCCGCCGCGCACATCATCGTGCCCGCCACGATGCGGTCCGGGATGGGCCGATAACACACGCCGCTTAATTTGCGCACGCCCTCGATGCACAGCACTTGGGTGCCCGCGCCCGATACGCGCCCGCCCATGGCGTTGATCATGTTTTGCAGATCCTCGATTTCCGGCTCCCGCGCGGCGTTATGTATGACCGTGCGCCCGGGGATCAGCACGGCCGCCATCATCACGTTTTCCGTCGCGCCCACGCTCGGAAAATCCAAGTGTACCTCGCCGCCCTGCATGCGCGATCCGTCGCAGTAAACCATGCCGTGTTCTTCGCGGATGGTCACGCCCAGCGCGCGCAGGCCCTTGAGGTGCAGGTCGATGGGCCGCTGTCCGATTTCACAGCCGCCCGGATAGGTAACCACGGCCTTGCGAAAGCGGCCCAGGATCGAGCCCATCATAAAAATCGACGAGCGAATCAATTTCGAAAGCGTGCCCGGCATTTCCCAGCCCGTCACGCTCGCGGAGCGCACGACGGCGCTGCGCTCCCGCCACTCCACCTCGCAGCCCAGTGTGCGCAGAATATCCAGCATATTATGTACATCGGCTATATACGGGCAATCGACGACCGTGACCGGCTCGTCAGTCAACAGCGTCGCCGCCAAAATAGGAAGCGCCGCGTTTTTCGCGGGCCCAATTTGCACGGCGCCCTTCAGCGGAACCCCGCCCATGATACGGAATATCTCCATTCCCTGCACCTCCGCATCGGTTTTCATCGCATTATCACAGTATGCGCGCATGAAAAAACCGTGCGAAAGCGCCCCGGGCGCGGCGGCGCTTGTTGCCGCATGGCATCGTTCGTAAGCATCGATTCTCTCGGCTTTCGTGTTTACTCTCGGCTTCCGTATTTAATCGTTACTCGTGCGCGTAGCGCGAGATATTCAGCAGCACGCCCACGGCCGCCATGAAGATGCTGACCGAGGTACCGCCCGCGCTAAAGAACGGGAGGGGCAGGCCGGTTGTCGGCAGAAGGCCGACGACGACGCCCATGTTCAGGAAGGCCTGGATGCCGATCATCGACGTGATGCCGGCGGCCAGGAGACAGCCGAACTTATCCGGGCAGCGCAGGGCCACGCGCAGGCCCGCATAGACGAAGGCGACGAACAGGGCGACGACGAGAATGCAGCCGAAGAGGCCGAAGTCCTCGGCGATGGAAGCGAAGATGAAGTCCGACTCCGGGTACGGGAGGTAGGCGGTTTTCTGCCGGCCCTGGCCGAGCCCCATGCCGAACAGGCCGCCGGAGCCAAAGGCGATCAGCGACTGCGAAAGCTGGTAGCCCTCATCGCTCATCTGGGCAAACGGGTCGCGGAAGGACAAGAGGCGCTCACGCCGGTACGGCTCGCTCCAGGCATAGACGAAGCCGAGCACCGCGCCGCATGCGCCGAGAAAACCCAGGTGCGAGACGCGCGCGCCGGCGATGGCGATCATCACGAAAGCGACGATCAGGATGCTCATCGCGGTCGACAGGTTCGGCTGCTCAAGAATCAGCAAAAACATCATGCCGGGCACGATCAGCACCGGTACGATGCCGCTAAAGAATGTGCGGATGCTCGTCCCCTTGTTCGTCATCGCATTGGCCATGAACAGGATCATCGCAAACTTGGCAAGCTCCGACGGCTGGAAGCTCATGCCGCCGATGTTCAGCCAGCGCCTGGAGCCGTTGGCGAGCACGCCGATGCCGGGGATGACGACGAGCACCAGCAGCACCGCGCTGACCGACAGCATCGCCATCACAACCCATGGCTTTCGGAAAAAGTGGTAGTCGATGCGCGAGAGCACGACCAGTGCCACCGTGCCCAGGGCGATGCCCAAAAGCTGCTGGCGCACCTTCGCATACGCGTCGCCGCTGTCCTGAAAGATGTAGTAGCTGGCACTGAACAGCGCAACCAGCCCGCCCATCAGCAGCAGAATGAGCAAGACCAGCACCCGCATGTCAATGCGCTTGCTGGTCAGCTTTTGTGTCCCGGCTCTTTCGTGCAGCACGGAACGTTGCAGCATATTGTCTCCCTTACGAAGTTGGGGGACGCAAGGGGGACTTTGTCCCCCTTGACCCCCTACCAGAGGGACATGTCCCTCTGGACTCCCTGTCTTGCCTCACGGCAGGGTTGGTTGGCTACCTGTAGTCTGTTCGTCCTCCTCTGCCCACAGGCAGAGCATGGGGATTCTCAAGGGGCGAAGTCCCTTGACCCCCGGCACTACTTCACGCTCACAGCGCAGATGGTCTTGTCCTGCGGCGTTGGGGTGTTTCCGCACACGTCGGCATAAAAGGATACGTCGGAAAAGCCGGCGGCATGCAGCACGCGGGCAAGTCCTTCGGCATCGATCGACTCATTCCAGATGTTATAGGTGCGCATCTCCTCATTCGTGACGACGTGGTACTGCTCGAGCATCACGGACGGGGCGTACTGGTAGTCGCACTTGATGCACACATAGGGCTCCGGGCTCCAGAAGCCTCCGTTTTCCACCTTGACCGTGCGCTGCTCCTTAAAATCCTGATAAATATTCGGCGTCCATGCATCAACAATGAAGATGCCGCCCGGCCGGAGCGCGCGGTACACCTTCTTCAGCAGGCGGTTACGGTAGCTCGGGGCGAGCACGCAAAAATCGCAGTAGATCAGGGTGACGACATCGAACGCCTCTTCATAGGCGATGCTCAGGTAATTGCCGACGGTATACGCGATTTGCCTGCCCTGCCGGGCGGCGGACTGCTCGGCATAGGCGATTGACCGGCGCGACAGGTCAATGCCTGTCACGCGCAGGCCCGCATCATCAAACCGCTCGGCGTAGATGCCCGGCCCGCAGCCAAGGTCAAGCAGGTCGCCGCCGGGCTTCGCCAGGCCGGCGATCCAGTCCACGGACGCCTGCACGTACGCAGGGGTACGCGTCGCGGCATCCACCTTCGGGTTCAGGTGCGCCTCCAGCATGTGGCCGGATATATGCTCATCATCCCAAAACGCATAGTCATTGGGGCTGTACGCCGTGGGACGCCTCTTCAGTACATCGATCAATTTGTCATACATGCTAACCATCCCTCAAATCCATCCTACAACGCTTCTACAATCCTCTTAAACCGGTTTCCGCGATCCTCGAAGTCCTTGAACATATCGAAGCTCGCGCAGGCGGGCGACAGCAGCACCGCGCCGCCCTCTTCGGCGCGCGTGCGGGCGATACCGACCGCTTTTTCAAGGTCAAACCCGGCCATCGTATAGGCCGTGTACCCCTCCATGGCCAGCGCTTCCCCTATTTTGCCGGCCGATTTGCCAATGAGCACCACGTGGCGGATGCTCGGGTTGGCCGCGACCGCCTCGGCCAGCACGGTGAAGCCCGTGCCCTTGTCCTCGCCGCCGGCGATCAGAATCGTCGGCACGGTCATGCCCTGCACGGCGCGCATCGTCGACTCGGGGTTCGTGCCCTTGCTGTCGTTGATGTAGCGGACGCCCGCAAGCGTGCGAACCGACTCCATGCGGTGCTCCACACCGTGGAAGCTGCGCAGCGTGTGCCGGATCACCGGCGCGGGTATGGCGAACTGGGCGGCGATGGCCGCGGCAGCGAGCGCGTTCTCCAGGTTGTGCGGGCCGGGCAGGCTCAGCTCGCCGGCCGGGCAAAGGGCGCGGCCCGAGGCCATGATCTGCCCATCCTGCACCCAGGCGCCGCTCTTGAGCCTCCGCTTGCGTGAGAAGGCGACCGCCTCCGCCCGGGTGCGCGCGGCCACGGCGGCGCAAAACGGGTCATCCGCATTGTAAATGAAGAAATCGCCCATCCCCTGCCGCTGCGTGATCCGCTCCTTCAGCGCGCCGTACGCCTCCATCGTCCCGTGGCGGTTCAAATGATCCGGCGTGAGGTTGAGCAGCGCGGCGGCCCTGGGATGAAACGTGTCGACAGTTTCCAGCTGAAAGCTGGACACCTCGACAACGCAGACATCCGTTTCTTTTGTTTTGAGCGCCACGGCGGACAGCGGGAGGCCAATGTTGCCGGCGACATACACATTCTTGCCCGCGTTTTTGAACATCTCCCCAGTCAGCGCGCTCGTCGTCGTCTTGCCGTTTGTGCCGGTGACGGCGATGAGCGTGCCTTTGACGAAGCGGGAGGCAAACTCTAATTCGCCCATCAGCGGAACACCAAGGCGGGCGGCCTCAAGGACCACCGGCGCGTCAATCGGGACGGCGGGGCTGATGACGACCGCGTCTCGCCCGGCGACAAGCGACTCTGCCGGCTCCCCCAGCCGTGCCTCGCAGCCCCGCGCCAGGAGCGGCTCCATGCCCTCCACGGCCAAATTCATATCGCTGAGGACGGCATGCGCGCCAAGCGCGGCGAGCATTTCCGCCGCCGCCTTGCCGCTTCTCGCCATGCCGACCACCAGCACGCTTTTGTTCTTCCACGCGTCGTTCATGTGTTTGCCCCCATATCCATCCTGGAAACTTGCGGCCGCATACACCGGACACGCCCGGCATCGCGGCACGGCTCCCCCGCATTCCCC
>JAVBOQ010000152.1:0-20019 GCA_031550455.1 Eubacteriales bacterium | reverse complement strand
TCCAAGGGGACAGCGTCCCCTTGGCCCGTGCGCGCTCGCAGTCTCCTTACCGCACGAACAGTTCCGTCACGTACGGATACCCGTTCGCGTCGTTGACGACGCCGATGCCCATTTTTTTCCACTGTGAGCCGAGGATGTTGCGGCGGTGGTCGGGCGAGCTCATCAGCAGGGCGTTGGCGCGGTCGACGTCGCCGGCGCGGGCGATGTTCTCGCCGACGCTGGTGTACTGGTAGTTCGCGGCGTTGAGCCGATCGGCGGCCCTACCCTTGGTCGGCGACTCATGGGCGAAGTAGCGGTTGTCGACCATGTCCTTCGATTTGTCGCGGGCGATGGCGGAAAGCTCCGGATCGACGGGCAGCGGGTTCAATCCCTGTGCGGTTCGCGCGCCGTTGATATCATTCGCCAAACTCTGCTCTTGCGAGGAGAGCGAACCCGGTGTATAATTACCACCGGTCGCGCCGCTGGAGGGTTTTTGCGGACAGGACGGCGATCCGGTCTGGCAGGGCTTCGACCCGGTCGGACAGGAGGCGGACGGTGTGGTCGGGCAGGACGACGGGCCGGTCGGGCAGGGTGACGACCCTGTCGGGCAAGACGGAGACGTGGTCGGGCAGGATGACGTGGTTGTCGGGGAATACCCGCCGCTCCCGAACGCTTCCCGGGCCTTTGCGCCCAGCACCGGCTGCGTTTCGCAGGCGGCCGGGTCGAGCGAGCCTGTGGATGACCAGTTGGACAGGATGACCAACTGCTCCTCGCGTGTGATCAGCGGGCAATCCGGCGTTGAGCCGATCGTTGTCTCGCCGGTCGTGTCACACGGGATGACTTTTCCGATTGCCATCGCGCCGGGCGCGGCGCTGAGAAAGAGAGACGAAACGATGAGAAATCCGGCAAACACTTTACCTTTCATTGGTGACACCTCCTGTTATTGCCTAGGTTCTTGCCAAGGCTTAACAAGATTGTAATAATTACGTCTTTTATTCGCAATGTTTTTACCAATAACTTCCCATGGTAACATGTTCCATTGGATGAAATGAAAGGAAGGATCCCGGTTGGCTTTACGCAAATGCCCGCGCTGTGAATTGAACTATATACTGGACGAAGGCCAGCTCTGCGTCGTGTGTCGCCGCGAGGTAAAAGGAGAACAGGAACACGAGGGGCTGTACGAGCTGTGCTCGGTCTGCAACGAAAACCCAGCGCTGCCCGGAAAGGACATGTGCCTGTTCTGCCTGAAGGAAATGGAAGAAGAAAAAGAAGACAAGAGCGAGATCGCCGAGGTCGAAAATCCGTTGGTTCTCGACGACGCCAGCGAGATGGAAGAAATCGAAATCGGCGGCGAGGACGACATTCCCGCGCCGGAGATGGGCGAAATCGATCAGGATCTGTCGCTCGACGACGTGCTCGCGGGCGAAGAGATGGAGGAGGACGACGATAAGCCGGAGGACGATCTGTGAGCGTTTTCGCGATCAGCGATCTTCACCTGCCCGGCGGCGACGTCAAACCGATGGACGTGTTCGGCACCCATTGGGAGCATCATTTTGAACGCATCCAGGCCGACTGGCGCGAACGGGTCGCGCCGGACGACCTGGTTCTTTTGCCCGGCGATATCAGTTGGGCGATGCGGCTGTCCGACGCGGTTCCGGATCTCGCGGCGATCGCCGCGCTGCCCGGCCGAAAAGCGCTGCTGCGCGGAAACCACGACTACTGGTGGAGCTCGATCACGCAAGTGCGCGCCGCGCTGCCGGAAGGCATGCACGCGCTGCAAAACGACGCGCTCCGGTTTGACGGCGTGGTCGTCTGCGGCTCGCGCGGCTGGCTTTGCCCGGGTACGGCCGCGCTGTCCGCCGACGATGAAAAGGTATACGCCCGCGAGCTGACGCGCCTTGAGCTGTCGCTCGTGGACGCGCAAAAAAAGCGGCAGCCCGGCGACCGGCTGACCGCGATGCTGCACTACCCGCCGTTTGCCGACCGGTGCCGGCCGACGGAGGTGACGGCGCTCCTGGCGCGCTACGGCGTCGAGGACGCGGTGTACGGTCACCTGCACGGCGCGGGCCTTTGCGGCGCGTTTTCCGGCGAGATGGACGGCGTGCGTTACCATCAGGCGAGCTGCGACGGCCTCGGGTTTCGCCTGCTGCATGTCTATTGACGTTGGGAACGCAGGGCTTCCAAAGTGGTTTAATCCCTCTGGCGAAGCGCCTGGCGTCTCCCCTTATCTCCCCTTCCCCACGTCTCTCCCCTCCACGATCTTCGCCCGGATGTTGCGGTCGTCCGACAGGTAAACGGCGCGGGCCAGCCGGTTCTCGGCGGTCATCGGGCGGGTCGCCTCGTGCCCGGCGTCGTCCACTATAACCGCGTCGAACGCGTACCCCTCGTCAAACGAGCCGACCTTGCCGAAGAACGCGCCGCCGCCGCGCGTCGCGAGGAAGAACGCTTCCGCGAGCGTCAGCGGCGCGTCCGCCGCGTCCGAAAGCCTCCAGCGCAGCTTGGACACCTGGATCGCGTCGGCCATCGCCCGGAAAATCGATGTGTGGCAGCCGCCCGCGACGTCGCTGCCCAGCCCGACCGGCACACTCGCTTCAAGGAACTTCCGCACCGGCGCGATGCCGGAGGCGATGTTCGTGTTCGACTGCGGACAGTGCGCGAGGAACACGCCGCGTTCGCGCATCAGGGCGATTTCCTCCGCGCCGGACTGCACGCCATGGGCCATCACCGTCCGGGTATCGCCGAACAGGCCGAACCGCGCGTACGCGCAGCCGTACGTGGGTACGCCCGGATGTAACGTTTGCACCAGCGCGCATTCCTGAATATTCTCGCTCAGATGCGACTGCACCGGCAGCCCGCGCCGCCGCGCCAGCGCGCCAAGCCCGGATAAAAGCGCGTCCGAGCACGACGGGATGAATCGCGGCGTCAAAATCGGCGCGGTGCGCGCGTACCGGCCCGCGCACGCGGAGAGCCATTCTTCCGTCGCGGCGAGCGACGCGGCCGCGTTCGCCTCCTCGAGCGCCGGGTCGCTGTCGCGGTCCATGTTGACCTTTCCGACGAGGGCCACCAGCCCGCTCGCCTCGAGCAGGTCCATCAGCGCCAGCGTCGCCGGGCCGTGCACCGTCGCGAACACGCACAGCCGCGTGTTCGGCCCGCGCAGCACATCGTCGACGAACGCGCGGTATTGTTCCTTCGCGAACGCGATATCGGCGTACCTGGCCTCCTCCGGAAACGTATAGGTCTTCAGCCAATCCAGCAACTCCAGATCCATGCCGAGCGTCCTGTAGGAGAACTGCGGCGCATGCACATGCAGGTCCACAAGCCCAGGCAGGATCAGCGCGTCGCCGAAATCGCGCACCGGCAGCCCCGCGTACGCCGCCGGCAACTCAGCGAACAGGCCGCGCGAAACGCCGTCCACGCAGACGACGAATCCCCTCTCAACGGTTTGAATGTTTTTCAAATCCCGGCTTTGGCAAACCGTTCCCCGCAACGCAAACCCTTGACGCATCCGTCATCCTCCGCTCGAAAACGCGCAAAAAGCCGCGCGCCCTGATGCCAGTTATAGACAGCTTTTCCGCAATCCCCGTAACAGGTATACATAAATTACGACGGTTTCCCGTCTTTTTTATTGTAATCGAACGAAGTTCATACGTCAAGCGCTGTAAAAATAATGCAGTCTGCGATTTTTTCACGCGGGGACGCGCGTTTGCTTGATTCCGCGCGGTTTCCGATGTACAATGCGCGCAAAGGAGGCATGCCATGCTGACGATCGAGATCATCGCCGGGGCCGTGCGCGAGGCGGCCGCGGAATACCCGGTGCGGCGCGCATACCTGTTCGGCTCCTATGCCGACGGCACCGCGACCGACCGAAGCGACGTCGATCTGTACGTCGAGTTCCTGCAAGCGCCGATCTCCTTTTTCAAGTTCTGCGGCTTCCGGGCGAAACTTTCGCACCTGCTTTCCGCGGAAATCGACATCGTCAAGGAACCGCCGCAAGGCGCGGAAGCCGAGAGGATGGCGCTGATTTATGAGGCATAGCGCGCGAGACGCCGAAACCTGCAGAAGCATTCTGCGCGAGGTGCGCGACGTGTACGCGTTTTTGAGCGAGCTGACCGAGCCGGAGTTTTTGCGCTCGCGGCTGCATCAAAAGGCGGTCGTGATGTCGCTTTTGAATATCGGCGAGCTGTCCAAGGCTTTTACCGAGGATTTTCTGCTGGACACCTGCGATGTTCCCTGGCAGGACATACGCAGCGCGCGGAACCTGGCCGCGCATACCTATGAGGCGATCGACATGCGCGACGTCTGGGAAACCTACCGCGCGGATCTGCCCGCTTTACAACTCGAACTGAAATCGGCGCTTGAGAGAGTCACCGCCAACCGCGCCGGCAATGAGGGAAAAAACGATCATGGTAAGTAAAGGACTGCGAAAGCTGCTGCCGTCGATACGCAAGGTCGGCCCGGGCCGCCTGATCGCGTTCGGATTCTTAACGGCGATCCTGCTCGGCGCCGGGCTTTTGATGCTCTGCACAAGGCCTGGCATTACGATCACGTTTGTTGACGCGCTGTTCACGTCGACCAGCGCCGTGTGCGTGACCGGGCTGGTCGTGGTGGACACGCTGGAAACGTTCACGCCGCTCGGCTGCGCGCTGGTCGGCCTGCTGATCCAGATCGGCGGCCTGGGCGTGTCGTCGGTCGGCATCGGGTTCATCCTGCTGATGCGTCGGCGCATCGGCGTCCGCGAAAGGATCCTGGTGCAGGAGGGGCTGAACCTCGACTCGCTGCGCGGCGCGGTCAGGCTGGTGCGCGCGGTGCTTCTGATGACGCTGACATTCGAACTGGTCGGCGTGGCGCTGTCGTACATCTCTTTTTCGCGCCATTTCCCGCCGCTGAAAGCGCTGGGCGTCAGCGTGTTTCACTCGATCGCGTCGTTTAACAACGCCGGGTTCGACGTGCTGGGCGGCATGAAAAACCTGTTGGATTACAAAGGCGACGTGCTGCTGAACCTGACGACCGCCGGGCTGATCATCTTCGGCGGCCTCGGCTTCCTGGTGATGTTGGACATCCTCAGAAAGCGCCCGCGCAAATACACGCTGCACACGAAAATCGTGCTGCTGATGACGGCCGTTCTGCTCGCTGTGGGTATGGTATGCCTGAAAATCAGCGAGGACATCACGTGGCTCGGCGCGTTCTTCACCAGTGTCTCTGCCAGAACCGCCGGGTTCCAGACGTTTTCCCTCGGCGGGTTCACCAGCGCGGGCCTGTTCATGGTGATCATGCTGATGTTCATCGGCGCGTCGCCCGGCTCGACCGGCGGCGGCATCAAGACAACGACGTTCTTTTCGCTGGTGATCGCGACGCACGCGCTGTCCGCCCGAAAGCACGCGACGGCTTTCAAACGGACGATTCCACGGCAAACGCTGTACAAATCGTTCGTCGTCACCACGCTTGCGATGGGCGTCTGCTGCACGATGCTGCTGCTGCTTTGCCTGTTCGAGCCTGACTTTAACGTTGAGAAGCTGCTGTTCGAGGTGGTGTCGGCATTCGGCACGGTCGGCCTCTCGACCGGCATCACGCCGTCGTTGGAAGACAGCAGCAAGCTGGCGCTGACGCTGACGATGTACATCGGCAGGCTGGGCCCGCTGGCGATCGCGTCGCTCTTGACGTTCCACGAGCTGCCGGCGATTCATTATTCGGAGGAACCGATTCCGATCGGGTAGAAAAGGAGCATCACATGGCCAAAGACAAGCAACAATCGGCGGTGTTCGGCGTCATCGGGCTGGGCCGTTTCGGCTCGACGCTGGCGGAGCACCTCGCGCAGGCCGGGCGGGACGTCATCGTCCTGGATTCCAGCGAGGCAAAGATCCGCGAGGCGCGCACATATACCGACGCGGCGTATGTGGCCGAAACGCTCGACAAGGAGACGCTGACGCAGGCCGGCATCCAGAATTGCGATACGGTGATCGTCTGCATCGGCGAAAAGATCGACACCTGCATCTTGACGACGCTGATCGTCAAGCAGCTCGGCGTGCGCCGCGTCATCGCGAAGGCGGTCTCGCAGGATCAGGGCGTCGTGCTCGAAAAGCTCGGCGCGGAGGTGGTCTATCCCGAATCGGACATGGCCAAGCGCCTCGCAAAGAAGCTGACGACGATGAACCTGCTCGACTACATCTCGTTGAGCGCCGACCTGGAAATATCCGAATTTCAGCTCACCGATAAGGTCGACGGGCTGACCATCGTGCAGGCCGGGTTCCGGCACCGGTTCAAGCTGAACGTCATCGCGATCATTCAGAAGCACGGGCTTTCGACGGACATCCGGCCGGACAGCGTGTTGCATGAGGGCGACGTCGTCGTCGTCATCGGCAAAAAGGACGATATCGACCGGTTCGAGCATTATCTGGCATAAACGGCCTTCAAATTTGTGATCCTCCGTTCATAGCGGTTCTCGGCGCTGGGCATACTGACGCGTGAACCCCGCGCGAACCGCGCGATATGAATGGAGGATTTTTGGATGAAAAAACTGCTTCCGGCGGTGCTGTGCCTGACGTTGTTGATGACCGCCTGCGTGCGCGCGGAATCGCTGACCGGGAAAGCGGACGGATACGGCGGTGAACTGACCGTGACCGTGCAAAAAACCGGCGACGACATCACCGGCGTCGAAATCATCAGCCACCACGAAACCCAGAGCGTCGCCGGCAAGGCGCTCGAGACGATCCCGCAGCAGATCCTCGAGAAGAACAGCCCGGATGTGGACGTCGTGTCCGGCGCGACCATGACCAGCAAGGCGATCATGCAGGCGGTCAGGAACGCGCTTGGCACGGAAGACACGGCGTCGCCCGCGCCGACTGCCGGCGTGTCCGCCGCGCCGGACGCGACCGCCGCCCAAGCGCAAGGGCTGTCTCTCGGGTTTGGCCTGAGCACCTCCGGCCGCGTCGGCCCCGGCAAGGACGAGCAGGGCGTCCAGGTCTACAGCGTCAACGAGGTGTTCGTCTCCGCGCTGTTTGACGCGGACGGGCGTGTCCGCGGCATGCACATCGACCAGTTGGAGTTCGCCACGCCGAACTATGACGGCGACGGCATGCCGCAGTTCGCGGGCTTCCCGGGCCAGGGCGGCTACAACTGGGATCAGAACCACGACGGCAAAATTGAGGGCAAGACCGCCGATACCGACGAGGTGTTTCTCAGCGACATCGCCGACTGGAAGACGAAACGCCAGCGCGGCGACGCGTACAGGATGACGACCGGTACATGGGCCGCGCAGATGGATCGGTTTGAGACGCTGTTCATCGGCAAAACGGTCGGCGAGATCGACGATTGGTTCAAGGCCTACTGCTCGGACGTCAACGGCAGGCCGCTGAAAGCCGACAGCGCCGACGAAAAGGACAAGGCCAAGTATGACGCACTGTCCGACGCGGACAAGGCGATGCTGGCGGACGTGACGACCGCCGCGACGATGAGCCTAAACGACGCGCACGGCGACATTCTCACCGCGATCCGCATGGCGTACGACGCGAGGAAACCGCTCGCGGACACAAGCGCGTCCACGACCGACGGAATCCCGGAGGTGGCGACGCCGGTTCCGGTGGCGACCGAGATGCCGAAGGGGAACGGCTAAGAGAGAGGCGGGAACGCCGCGACGCTGTGAAAGACCCTGCCCCGCATGAAGCGCGAACGCCCAACCCGGAGAGCTCGAGAGGCCAGCGCCTCCCGGGCTCTCCATCATTTTCGGCGCAATCCGCCGTGCGCAATTCATCCGTCTCTGGTATACTATCGGCATGTTTTCCCGATCGGGTGCAAACCTTTGACGATTTCGTACGCGAAAGGAAACAGCCGTGGACAAATATGCGCACCTGAAAGATTTGTGGGATTACCTGTACATGGAGCATCCGCTTGCGCCAGCGGACGCGATCGTCGGCTTTGGCAGCTACGACAAGACCACCGCCAGCCGGGCCGCCGGGCTGTACAACGCCGGATGGGCGCCCCTGATTCTGTTCACAGGATATTTGGGCAAAGGCACGCTGGGGATTTTTGAGAAGCCGGAAGCGGAGCTTTTCGCGGATATCGCCGTGCGGGAAGGCGTGCCAAAGGAAGCCGTCCTGATCGAAAACAGGGCCACAAACACAGGGGAAAACATTCGGTTCTCAAAAAGCATGTTCGAGCGCGCGGGAATGGCCCCAAAGAAAATCATCGTCGTTCACAAGCCATACATGACCCGGCGGGTTTGGGCCGCCCTTCGAAAACAGTGGCCGGATGTGGAGGTCATCGTCGCGCCGGGAAACCCCGCCATGGAGGCGCATATGGCCGGCATGCTGGCGGACGGCGTGGAGGAAAGCGAGATCATCAGCAGCCTGGTGGGCGATTTCCTGCGGATGGACGCGTTCGCGAGGCTGGGTTACCAAATCCCACAGGAAATCCCGGCCCGGGCCATGGCCTCTTGCGAAGCGCTGATACGGCTTGGGTACGACAAATATGCGGTATGACGCGCCGTACGCCTGATTTGAGCAGTCCGGCCTGCCAAAGTCAGCCCTTTACCGCGCCTGCGGCGACGCCCTTGGTGATCTGGTTTCTGAAAGACAGGTAAAAGATCAGAATGGGAATCAGGGCGACTGTCAGGGATGTAAACAGCTTTCCGTAGTCCGAACCTAGGGAGCCCGAGTAGCGGCCGACCGCCGCGGGAATCGCCTTGTATCTGTCGGTTGCGGTCATGAGGTTCATCAGAATAAACTCGTTCCAGGTCCCGGTAAACGTGATGATCGCGAGGGTCACCGAAACAGGGGCGCACATCGGGAACACAATCCGCGTGAAGATCCGCATGAAGCCCGCTCCGTCGATCCTGGCCGATTCGAGCAGCTCGTCGTGGATACTCTTGATGAAATCCGTGCACAGGTAGACGCCCATGGGAAGGCCCAGCGCGACGTAGGGGATCAGCACCGCCAGCCGGGTGTTGTAAAGCCCCGCGGCGTTCACCATCAGAAAGAGCGGGATCAGGATCGACTGCAGCGTGAGGAGGATGCCGACGATGAAAAGGCCGTGCAGCAGTTTCGTGATCTTGTACTTAAGCTTGGCGAAGGCGAACCCGGCCATGTTGGACAATACGACCACCACGGCAACGGTAACCGAGGCGTAAATCACGCTGTTGACAAAGAAGGTGCCGAACTTTCCCTGAACCCATACAAAGGGATAGTTGCCAAAATACCAGTTGACCGGGAACGAAAGCTTGTTGCTTGTGAGGTACGCCGTGTTCGTCTTGAACGACTGGATCACAAGCCAAAAAATCGGGTAAATCGTCAATACGGAAAAAACGATCATGACGAAATAGACGATGACCTTGGTGGCGACTGAGATGTTGCGGTTGTCCATGTCCTAATCCTCTTTTCCGCCGAAGAATTTCCCCACGCGCCGGGTGATAATGATCAGCACAACGCTGATGAGCACCATGACAGTGGAAATCGCGTTGGCCAGAGGATAATTCGGCGCGCCCTGAAACGCCGACTGGTACATGTAGAGGGAAAGCACCCGTGTCTGCCCAGCCGGGCCGCCGCTGGTCATGGCGTAGATCAGGTCAAAGGTTTTCAGCGAGCCGGAGATCGCGAGGATCGCGGTGGTGACAATCACACCCGACAGCGCGGGCAGGGTGATATGCCAAAGAATCCTGGCCTCCTTCGCGCCGTCAATTCTGGCGGCTTCGATGATCGCGGGGTCGATACGCTGCAAATTGGCCAGGAATATGATCATGTAAAAGCCCGTGAACATCCAGAGGATGACGACAAGCACGGGAACCATGGGATTCGGGTTGATCGTAAACACCGCGCCGGGGTTAAAGATGCGGCGGATTTCCATCAGCACCGAATTTCTGCCATAGATGAGCGTGTTGAAGAGTACACCGATGATGATCGGCGAGATCACGTTCGGCAGGTAGATCATCGTCTGAAAAAACGTGTTGCCTCTCCTGATCAGCTTTCGCGAAAGGATGTAGGCCAGCATGAACCCAAGGGGAATCTGGCCAAACACGGACACCGCGACGATGAGCAGGTTGTTAAAGAGCGATGTGTAGAAGTTGCCCGTGGGTTCGGTAAACATCCACACATAGCTCTTGAACCCGACAAACTGAATATCGGGGTTGCCGAAAATCAGGCCGCCGTTGTAGTTGGTCAGGCTGAGCAGGATCGAAAATATGGTCGGAAAGGCCACGACGGCAAGGTAGATGGTTACGGCCGGCAGAACCAGCACCGTATACGAAAGCCTCTTTTCACCCTTGGTCGTCATATGCGGCCTCTCCGTCCATCGATTATTCCACTGCTTTGCGCGGGGTCAGTGGTTACTTGGCGGCTTTCCAGGCGTCAAACGCGTCCTGGGTATTCTTCGCCGCTTCTTCCGGGGTCTGGGTGCCAAGGCCGATGGCCTGGAGCCCGTCGTTCAGCGGCGTATACACAGGGCCTTCAAACACGCCGTCGATCACCACGGTCGCCTTGTCATATTCGTTGCCAAGGTTGGCCATCGCGATCTGCAGCGGCTCCAGGGTGAGCGACGCATAATCAATGTCAATCCTGGAAGGCGTGGCAAGCCCGCCCGTGGTGAGCCTGTGCGTCAGGACTTCCTTGCCGATCAGCCATTTCACCAGCGTCCAGGCGGCTTCCAGCTTGGGCGAGCCGTCTTCCAGGTTCGCGTTGATGCCAAAGCCGGTGGACAGGACAGCCGTGTTGGATCTGTTGAACTTCACGCCGGGCACGTCGATTTCGGGGAACACGGTGATGAGGAAGTTTTCCTGTTTCTCGGGGGAGATCAAGGCTTCGCCGGTGGTGACATCGGTGATGAAAGCGCCCATGCGCCAGTCGCCGTCAATGTAGTACGCCGCCGTATTGGTGGCGAAGAGTCCCGGGCCTTCGCCGTAGCCGACGGCAAGCGTCGACCTGTTCAGCACACCGTCGTCGTACATTTGCTTGATGAAGTTCAGCGCGGCGACGAAGTCGGGATCGGTAAACTTGGCCTCGCCCGCCAGCACCTTCTTCTCCCAGCCCTCGCCCATGAAGCGGCCGGCGACCAGGGAGAACAGGCAGGACTGCATGACCCAGGTATCCTGGCTTGGCATCAGGACCGTGTCATAGCCCGCGGCTGCAAGGACAGGAACCTGGGCCACAAGTTCGGAATAGGTCTTGGCAGGCTCAAGCCCGACGGCCTTGAGCACTTCCGTGTTCACAAAGAAGGCATTGGTCGCGGTGATGCCTGTCGGAAGCATCGCGAGATACCCGCCGGCCTGCGACGTGGGATCCAGCGCCAGCGGAAGATAGAGCTCGGCAAGCCCGTCGCGCGCGACGAGCGGCGCTAAGTCTTTCAGCAGCTTTTTGGTGTGCAGCGTGGTGGAACGGCCGGACGGCCACGCAAAGATGACGTCCGGGAGGTTGCCCGCCGCGGCGTAGGCTTCCGTCGCCTGATGGAAGGGCTCATTGAACTCGTCTTCCCGGATAAGCTTGATGTTCGGGTGCGCTTTTTCAAAAGCGTCCCACACCACGGTGGTTTCCTCAATGGCGTTGGGGCTGGTCATGTCGCGGTAGTTCAGCACGCGCAGTTCGATGACTTCTTCCGCCGTGCCGACCGCCGTAAAGGCAACCGACATAAGCACTGCGAGGGCAAGGGCCAATAGGCGTTTGAACTTCATTTGGGTGCTCCTCCCTATCCTTTTGATCGTGGCGATCCTGCCGAAGATGCTTTTATTTTATCGTCTCCACAACCGGATGTCAAGCATACTGCACAAAAAAGAAAAATAGTTTTGTATGAACAAGACGGTCGCGTTCCAACTATTGATTTTTATGGAATATTCCTGTAAAATACTAAAATAGGGAAACAGCAATTGTTTTGGCGAAATTGGTTCAATCGTTCCATCAGCGCCCGGCCGTGGATGGCGTCATATGCAGCGTCCGCCAAAGCGCCGAGCGAATGAGTTGGTGAGGAAAGAGAGCCTGCTGGCAGATGAACGCATACATACCAATGATCGCCGTTATCATGTTGTTGGGTTACTTTTATAGCCGGGGGCACAATGTCCGGTTTACCTCCCAAGCCCTGATGCGGGAATCAAAAAGCACGGTGCAGGATATTGTTTTTTTCCTGATACTGTCGGTTTTTGTATGTTTATCCGGTCTGCGGTATAATGTCGGCGCGGACTACGGGCAGTATATCATGAACTATGAATTTTATACGGAGCAGGCCATAGACCTGCGGCGTAACTTTGAGTTCGGCATCGTGCTTGTCGCGAGGGCTGCGCGCTTTGTCTATGACGAGCCCCAGTCGTACTTATTTTTGGCTGCGCTGATCACCATTTCGCTTTACCTTGTTACAATCAGAAAATACAGCAACATGTTTTTGTACAGCATATTGCTGTACATATTCCTTGGCGAATGGCATGGATCCTTTAACGCCGTTCGGCAGTACCTTGCCGCGGGATGCATCTTCTACGGCGTTCGGTTCGTCATCAAAGGAAACATCTGGAAGTGGTCGTTGTGCGTCGCGTGCGCGTTTTTCTTTCACAACTCGGCGTTGCTGATGTGGCCGATGTACTATTTGGTAAGGGCGGAAGAAAACATCAGGTTGTATATCGTGATTCTTGTCATCGCGGTCATTTTTTACCTGTCCTACGATGAAATTTTCCTGCTGATTGATCGTGTGAACGAATCCGTGAAACGAAGCATTGCCGACAGCGTATACAGTCTGGCGCATGTGAATCGTCTGCGCATTCTAACCGCATGGGCCATTGTCCTTTTCAGGTTTTTCCCGCAGAGGATCAGAACACGGGATAACATACAGAACAGAGTTTTCCTGAATTTCTCGCTGCTGAACGCGGCGCTGCTGACAGCGTCGATGGACAGCGCGTATCTGGCGAGGTTCTGTATCTATACGGATGCCTTTAACATTCTTGCCATCCCCTGTATTCTTGGGCACTATCGGGGCAAGGAGAAATTTTCGGTGGGCGCGATCATCCTTCTGCTCTTTATTGTATATTGGTACTTTGAAGCGACAGGCCCCTATCTCGTCAATTACCAATGGGTTCTCTGACCTTGGAGGGTATATGGATGGGAATCTGATCACGATCATTGTCCCTGTATTCAATGCGGAAGCGACGCTCGCAAAGGCTGTTGATTCCGTGCTTGCGCAGTCGTATGCGCCTATCGAAATGATCCTTGTTGACGACGGGTCGAGCGACGGTTCCGCGGGCATCTGCGACGCGTACGCCGCAAAGCATGAACGAGTTAAGGCGATCCATACGGAAAACAGAGGCGTTTCCGCCGCGCGAAACACGGCGCTGGCGGAGGCGCGAGGGGCCTACGTTGGGTTTCTGGATAGCGATGACTGGCTGGACGCGCGGTTTTGCGCCACACTGGTTGCGCTTTTTGAAAATGGGGACGTCCAAATGGTATCGTGCGGACTGCAATGTGAATTTGCCCATGGCGCGAAAAGCGGTGAAGAACGTACTGATGCCCGTGAGAGCGTCACAAAAGTAAGCACAGCGCCACAAACCTATGGGATGGTGTTGAAAGACGAAAATGTGGGCGGGTATGCCTGTAACAAGCTTTTCCTGCGGAACCTGATTGAGCGGGGGTTTGACGAGGATCTGGCGCAATGTGAGGATTTTCTGTTTGTCGCGCGGTACTTAAAAAGCGTAAAAAACGCGGCCCACATAAATTTGCCGCTCTACCATTACCTTCAGGGAGGGGCAAAAAAGGATTACGGCTACTCGAAGCGAGCGTTAACGCTCATGCCGGCCTATGAAAGAGTCCTCAGCGTGTATGAGGAACAAGCGGTTGGTTATGCAATTGCCGTTCGGGTAAACGTCCTGAAAGTGTACCTGAATTTTCGGGCGCGATACCGGCTGACAAAGGATACCGATCCAGAAAGAAAGGCTTTAATCCGTGCGGGTATCAGACGCCACATGGGGCCGGTACTGAAAAGCAGCGCTGTTCCGAACGGCGCGAAGGCGAACATTCTCTTGACATATTGGCTGCCGGGTGTGATGCTGAGAATCAAAAGAAGACTGTTGGCAAGAGGGACGAACGGCCACGCCGGATGAAAAGGTGGGATTCTGCCGTGAAGATCGCAGCGATTACATTCCACGGTTCCCATAACTATGGGTCCATGCTTCAGGCCTACGCTTTGCAGCAATATGTAACGGATTTGTGCTGCCAAAAGGGCGTGGCGTGCGACTACAGCATTATCAACTACAGAAGCGCGGTTCAAAAGGATTTGTACCTGCAAAAACCGCCTACATCCTTGCGCGGCGCGGCGAAGCTGCTGATGAAGCTCCCTTACCACAAAAAGCTGAAGGAGAAAAGCCGGGCCTTCGAAGACTTTCTGCAAAACTTTCTACACGTCACGGATGAGTATTCAACGGAAACGCAGCTCCGGGCGCATTGCGCGGCGTACGATTGCTACATAAGCGGCAGCGATCAAATATGGAATGTCCGGTGCAGGGACTTTTCGTTTGCCTACCTGCTCGAATTTGCGCAGGAGAAGAAGATCTCTTACGCCGCAAGCCTGGGGCCCCTTGACATCGACTTTAGCCAATACGATCAGGCGAGGTTCGCAAGCGCGCTGGAATCGTACGCGCATATTTCGGTCAGGGAAGAGAAAAGCCAAAAGGCAATTCAGGAGCTGTTGGGCGGGAAAGACTGCGCGATACACGTCGACCCGACCCTTCTTTTGGGCAAGGACGATTGGCGGGCCATTCAGTCGGGAATGAACATCCGCAACGGGCAGTACATTCTTTTTTATTGTTTGGAGCCAAGCCCCGAACATGTAAAAATCGCGAAGGCGGTGTCCGATTCCCTGAAGCTGCCGGTTGTCTCCACAGGCTACAGAAACAAGCATGACTATGTCAATCCGTTTTTTAAGGCCTACAACGCGGGTCCGCTAGACTTTTTGTCGTTGGTTGACCATGCCGCGCTCGTGCTCACGTCTTCTTTTCACGGCGCGGTGTTTTCGATCCTCTACCACAAGCCGTTCTGGGCGATTGACGGAATGCGGGACGGACGCATCCGGACATTGCTGGAACTCGTCGGCGCGCAGCGGAACAGCCTTGAGGGCGGCACCGCGGCGGAGGCAATCGGGAAGATGCCCATGCCCGTGTTTGCGGATGACGTGATCGCGAACGAAAGGACGCGAAGCAGACAATATCTTGAACAGGCGCTGGGCCTGTCCGAAGGGAGCCTCGCAAGATGATCAGCGTCATTGTGCCTGTGTACAAGGTGGAGAAGTATCTTGAAAAGTGCGTGGCGTCCATACAATGTCAAACCTATGCCGATTTGGAAATCATTCTGGTGGATGACGGTTCTCCTGACCGATGCGGCGAGATTTGTGAAGAACTCGCGTGCAAAGACCGGCGCATTAAAGTTGTGCATCAAAAAAACGGAGGGCTGTCCGCGGCCCGGAACGCGGGCCTCGAGATATTCACCGGAGATTTCGTCGCGTTTGTGGACAGCGACGACAGCATTGAGCCAGAAATGATGGAAACGCTGCTCTCTTCGCTGGCGGGATGCGATTGGGCCATATGCGGATACCGTTCGGTGTCCGAGAACGAAGCGCGACGCACGGTCAATATGGGACGTAAGGATATTCAATCTTTTACGCCACTTGACAAAGACGCGCTTTGGAACGAAGTGTTCGGACGCCTGAACGATGCGGCCTGGAACAAACTGTACCGCGCCGCGTTGATCAGGGACCTTCGGTTTCCGCCAGGGATAGTGCATGGCGAGGATTTGATCTTTAACCTGCAGTATCTAACGAAATGCCGGCGCGGCGCAATCTGCGCGACGCCGCTCTACAATTACCTTCAACGCGCGGGATCGATCACGAGATCCGCATTTTCACCCAGACGATTTGATGAAGTAACGGTAAAAGAAATCGCTCGAACCATCGTACTTGAACAGTGTCCTGCTTTACGCGCAAAGGCCGATGTCTACTGCTTTCGGGCGAGGCTGAACGTGCTCCGGTCGCTATGGCTGTTTTGCCAAGGGACCCAACTGCGTGACGAAACACAAGTCCTTGCCCGTGAGCTCCAAACGATGTATCCGGGCATAAAGAAAAGCCTTGGCGCGAAAAACCGGCTGGAATATGCCGCCTACATGCACGCAAAGCCTTTGTACAACGCAATGATCAAAACGGTTGCCCGCAGGTAAAGGAGGAGAGCGCATGGAACTGCTTAGCGTCATCGTGCCCATTTACAACTGTGAAGCGTACCTTGAGGCATGCGTGGAATCTGTTTTATGTCAGACCTATACGAACATGGAGATTATTCTGGTGGACGACGGATCAACGGACCGGTCCGGGGCCATTTGCGACAGCTTCGCGCAAAGGGACAAGCGCGTTATGGTGGTTCACCAAAAAAACGCCGGGGTGTCCCGCGCGCGAAACGCGGGCATGGAAGCCGCGCACGGCGCCTTCCTTGGTTTTGTCGACGGAGACGATACCGTGGAAAAGAACATGTACCAAATCCTGATGGACGGCATTGAAAACCATGGCGTGGACATAGCGTGCTGCCAACTGGCAACGCACCACTTAAACGGCGCGATCGAAACGCTTCCGTTTAGGGAATCGCAAGTATATACCGCGGAGTACCTGGCAAATCGCTTTTTTTTCGACGAGTACGTGAAGAACACAATGTACGCGCCCTTCAACAAAGTGTATCGAAGGTCAAGCGTCGGCCCTACGCGCTTTCGGCCCTACGCGCTTGCCGAGGACCTGCTGTTCGTTTTCCAGCTTCTGTGCCAGTGCAAGAGCGTCTATTGCGACCAGGCGGTCGGCTATCATTATGTTCGCCGGCAGAATTCGGCGACGACTTCAAAGTTCAGCGCCAAGCGGTTTGACTATATCGCGGCGGCCACGGAAATCGAGCAACTGTGCAACGCGCATTACCCAGGCGCGGCGCGGGACGCCCATCAGTGGGTCTTCTGGCAAACCCTGATCACCTATCGGGCGATGAAAATCAACCGGCTGATCAACCAATACCCCAAGAAGGCGTCGGAATACCAAACGTATCTGAAGGCAAACGCCCGGGCGTGTTTCGGCCGCCTGCCTTTCAAACGAAAAGTGGATTTTGCTTTGACCATGTATATACCGTGGGCGTATCGCGTGATCAGCATAGGCTGACGATTCATCAATGTCAAAAGCGGGAGATATACATGGACATACGGGCCAGCAGGAAAGACGTGATATGGAGCTACCTGGGATACTTTTTGCGGCTGGCGTCCAGCTTTATCGTGCTGCCGTTTACGCTGCGGTTTGTCAACGAGATGGAGTTGGGCCTTTGGTACGCGTTCCTCAGCGTGGGCACCTTTGTGAACCTGCTGGACTTTGGGTATTCAAACGTAATTGTGAAGAACATCACATACGCCTGGTGCGGCGCGAAAGAGGTGAAGGGGGAAGGATTCAGCGATCCAATCGAAGCCAACCAGCCTAACTACAAGCTGTTCGTGAACATATATTACGCAAACAAGTATGTGAACCTGATTGTGTCGCTGATGGCGCTGCTCATCTCGCTTTCCATCGGAAGCATTTATATACATAGCATTTCGTCGGACATGAGCGGCAACCGGCATCTTTTCGCGTGGGCTGTTTACTGTTTCGGCATATTCGCGAACATCTATTACAACTACATTATCTGCGCGCTCAAGGGGATTGGAGACATCCAGCGCGCGGAGAAAGCGGTCGTGGTTTCCAGGGTTGCGCATATCGTGTGCTCCATTGTCGGACTGACGAGCGGGCTGGGCATTCTGGCGATGGCCATCGCAAACGTTGCCAGCGGCATTGTCTTGCGGATTGCCTCCAAACACTACCTGCTCGCGAACGCGGAAGTGAACAGCGCGATCAGGGAACACAAAAGACAGTTGCGCGCGGCAGATGTCAAGGACACGGTAAAGTCCATATGGGTGAACGCCAAAAAAGTCGGGTTAACCATGGTGTGTTCGTTCGCAACGCGGCAGACAATCACATTGCTCAGCGCGGCGTATGTGGGCCTGGGCGATACGGCGTCATACGGGCTGGCGAACCAAATGGCGACGATGCTGGCCGGTGTTTGCCAGATCTATTTCTACGCGCTTTTGCCCCAGATTACAGCGCAACGCGTGGCGCAAAAGAAAGAAGAGCTGAAAAAGACGGTATCCGTTTCCTATACGTCCTACTGGCTCGTCTATATTCTGGGCGCGCTTGTGTTGATCGTTGCCGGCGCGCCGATTTTGAAACTGATCAGGTCAAACACCAGTCTCCCGCTGCCGCTTTTGATTTTCACGCTGGTCTGGGTGTTTTTCGATTACAATACGACGATGGCGTACGTCGTCATCACGACCGCGAATGTTGTGCCCTATGTGCGCTCCTCCTGCGTCAGTTCCGTGCTGGTTGTGCTGCTTTCGTTCCTGGCGTGTTTGCTTGGAACGGGCATTTGGGGAATGCTGGCGGCAAATTTCGCCGTGCAAATCCTGTACAACTACTGGCGATGGCCGCTATATGTGATGCGCGATGTGGGCCTCACGGTGAAAACGGCGTTTGCAATGGGTCTTACGGAACTAAAAACATTTGCAAAAGGCATGAAAGCGGCGCGTGCGCGGCGCTTTTGAGGCGCAAAGCGCCGGGGCGTGCGACGCCGGACGCGCCTCTCTGTTTTATCTTTTCTTCCGCGCTCAAACGCTCACCTCCCTCCCTTATCATGGCTGCTTTTTTTATGGTTGACACGCTCAATCCGCTGCCTTATACTGTCCGTGTGGATACTTGACGAAAAAAGTCGGAATCACATCGGTTTGCCTATCGCTCCGGATTACGCAAGGTTAGAGGTTGACAATATCGGTATGAACATCCTTCGGCTTCTCCAGATACACAAGGACTTTGGCGGCGGAGAGGTGCTTCGCGGCATCAATTTGACCGTCGCCGCGGGCGAGTTTCTGACGCTGCTGGGCCCGTCCGGCTGCGGCAAAACGACGACGCTGCGGATCATCGCGGGGTTGGAGTCTCCGACCGCGGGCAGCGTCATGCTCGGGGACCACGACGTTACCGCGCTGCCGCCGGAAAAGCGCGACGTCAACACGGTGTTTCAGAACTACGCGCTGTTCCCGCACATGAACGTCGCCGCGAACATCGGCTACGGTCTGCGTGTGCGCGGCGAGCCGAAGGCGGCCATCCGCGACAAGGTGCGCGAGATGCTGCGGCTTGTTCAACTGGAAGGCTATGAAAAGCGGTCGCCGGACAGCCTGTCCGGCGGGCAGCGGCAGCGCGTCGCGATCGCGCGCGCGGTCGTTCTCGCGCCGAAAATTCTGCTGCTGGACGAGCCGCTCGGCGCGCTGGACCTGCAACTGCGCCGCCAGATGCAGACGGAACTCAAGGCGCTGCAGGAGACGCTTGGCATCACGTTCATCTACATCACGCACGACCAGGAAGAGGCGCTGAACATGTCCGACCGGATCGCGCTGATGCGCGACGGGCAGTTCGAACAGATCGGCACACCGGAAGAGATTTACGAGCGGCCCAGAACGCGCTTCGCGGCGACGTTCATCGGGCAAACAAACCTTCTGGAATGCACGGTCGAAAGCATGTCGAGCGTCCGGTTTGCCGGGCAGGCGATTCCCGCGCGGCTGGGCGGCGAAGCGCCGCTGGTGATCGGCGGCGCGGCCGCGCTCTGCCTTCGGATGGAACGGCTGTCCTACGCGGCGGACGCGCCGGACGGCCAGTGGTCGCTGCCCGCGACGCTGATTGAGCACCGGTACGTCGGCGGCTCCCTTCGCTCGCTGGTCGAACTGACGGACGGCCAGCGCCTGACGGTCTACAACCAGGCCAGACAAGACCTTCCGACGGGCGCGCAGGTGCGCGTCTGGTGGGACGCGTCGCACGCGGCGGTGATCGCATGAAGACCCGCGCGCCGTTTCGAAAGAGGACGCTGCTGTGCGTCCCGCTATACCTCTGGACGGTGCTGCTGGTGGCGCTGCCGCTTTTGTATGTGTTTGGCGCGTCGTTCTACGAGCGCGGCGCGTCCTGGGGCATTTCCGACACACTGACGCTCGGCAACTACAGGGCGCT
>JAVBOQ010000260.1:0-13367 GCA_031550455.1 Eubacteriales bacterium | reverse complement strand
GATGTATCAATACGAATTTGCGTATACGGGCCTGCAGACCGAACCTGTCGCCTTGACGGGACCCGCTGAGTTCGTGCTGTACGGCCTTTGTTGCGAAGACCATGCCGAGGCGGTCAGGCATCCGATGCCGCTTGAGGCGATCCGCGCGACGTACGGGCGCGCGCTGGCGCAGGAAGAACCTCTGTCGGCAGTCCCGCCGACGCGGCGAAGCGCAGCGTTCGGCGCGCCGTACGCGGCCGGCGCGCTACCGGCCCGGGAAATCGCCGCGCGCTGGCCGGAGCGGCTGCTTGAGGAGGCGGAGGGCGCGTTCTTCACGCCGGACGGGACGCATGTCGTCCTGCGCGGCAAAGAGTTGTGCTGCGAACGCCCGCACGGGCACATCATGATGTCCGGCGTGGACGAGGCCCGCGTCAATCCGCGCGTGCTGGCGTCCACCTGCGCGATGGGCGGGCAGTTCGCGGCGCAGACGGTCGTCGGCAACACGAACCTGCACAAGCTGCTCTCCGCCCAGCGTGGCATGCTGCAGACGCTCAAGTACGGCGGGCAACGGCTGTATGTGCGCCTCGGCGGCGCTTACCGCCTGCTGACGCTCCCGTCCGCCTGGGCCGTCACGCCGCACAGCGCGCGCTGGTATTACCGCATGCCGGACGGCGACACGCTGCGGATCTCCGCCCATGTCGCGTGCGGCACCTGCGACCTGACGCTCGAAATTCAAAGCGAATCGAACCGGCCATACGATTTCCTGCTGACAAGCCAGCTTGTGCTGGGCGAGACGGAGTGGGAAGGCGACATCATGCTGGATGAATCGCCGCGCCGCCTGCGCCTCGCGCCGGATCCCGCGCGCTGGGCCGCCTCGCCGTATCCCGACCTGCATTTTGATGTGCGCCTGCCGGACATCCCGCTGACCGTAAGCGACGACCGCGTGTTCTTTGCCGACGGTCTGCCCCGGGACGGCACGCTGCTGACGATCGAAGCGCGGCAAACCGCTTCGCTGGTTATTGTGACCCATGGCGCGCTGACGCGCGAGGAGGACGCGGTTCCCGCCGAAACGACGCTGGACGGAGAAGGCGTCAAGTTCGCCGCGCTGCTTGACCGGATGACCGGCGCGTTTCGTCTGGACGCGTCCGGCGAAGCGAAGCGCGAGGCCGACAGGCTGAACTGCGCCGCGCGCTGGTACGCGCACAACGCGCTGATCCATTACGCCTCGCCGCACGGGCTGGAGCAACCGGGCGGCGCGGCCTGGGGCACACGGGATGTGTGCCAGGGGCCGTTTGAGCTGCTGCTTTCCGCCGGGAACTTCACGCTGGCGCGCGCCGTGTTGCTGCGCGTGTTTGAAAACCAGTCGAGGCAAACGGGAGAATGGCCGCAATGGTTCATGTTTGACGGCTACCCGATCTTTGCAGGCGACTGCCACGGCGATGTGGTGCTCTGGCCGATGCGGTGCGTCGGCGCGTACCTGGAAGGCTGCGGCGACGCCTCGATCCTTGCGGAATCCGTCCGCTATGCGGATGACCCGGAGCCGGAGCCGCTGCTTTCGCATGTCAGGCGCGCGGCTTCGCATTTCACGGCGCGGTTTCTCCCCGGAACCGCGCTGATGTCCTACGCCGGAGGCGACTGGGACGATACGCTGCAGCCCGCGGACCCTGCCATGAAAGCGCGGCTGGTCAGCGCGTGGACACAAGCGCTCGCGTGCCAGGCGGCCGAAGGGCTCGCGCGGACGCTTGGGGATGCCGATCAGGCGTTTGCCCTGGAAATGCGGGAGATTTCGGCCCGGATGCGCGACGCGTTCCTGCGCCATCTGGTCGTGGACGGCGAAGTGGCCGGTTTCGCGCTGCTGGAAGACGACGGATCGTTCACGCCGATGCTCCATCCGGCGGATAACAGGACGGGCATCCGCTGCCGCCTGATCCCGCTGACGCGCGGCATTCTCGCGGAGGTGGTCGACGCGGAACAGGCGCAAAGGAACCTCGCCGCGATCGACAAGTACCTTCGCTGCCCGGACGGCATCCGGCTGATGTCCCGCCCCGCGCGCTACGACGGCGGCGTCAGCGCGCTGTTCCGGCGGGCGGAGCAGGCCGCGAACGTCGGCCGCGAAATCGGCCTGCAGTATGTCCATGCGCACATCCGCTACGCGCAGGCGATGGCGAAGCTGGGCCTTGGCGAGCGTGCGCTGGACGCGCTGCTGCAGGTCACGCCGCCCGGCCTTTCGGACTGCGTGCCGAACGCGCTGCCGCGCCAGAGCAACCTGTACTTTTCAAGCTCCGACGGCGCGTTCCCGGACCGCGCCTCGTTTGCCCTGGGGTTTGACCGGCTGCGCGCGGGCGATGTCCCGGTCAAGGGTGGCTGGCGGCTGTATTCCAGCGGCCCGGGCATTTTTCTGCACGCGCTGGCGGCGGACGTTCTGGGCATCCGGTACGCAAAAGGCGGGCTGTGCGTCGATCCGGCGCTGCCCGCGCGCCTCCGGGGCCTTACGTTCCGCAAGCGCTGCTTTGAGAGGACGCTGACGTTTGTGTACGAAGCGAAAGCGGCCAACGAAAGCGGCGTTATGTTGCGCTGCTGCGGTCAGCCCGTTCCGGCGAAACCGTGCGCGGACAACCGATACCGCGCGGCCGGCGTTTTTGTGGACGAGGCGGCGATACGGGCGCTGCCATCTGATGAAATCGTGGTGTACTGCCTGTGATCGCCTTCAGAAAGGATGTATACGCATGAAAACTTTTCATCTGGATGTCCAAGGCCCCGCGCGGCCCATTGAGCGCTACTGGGAGCACTGCGTCGGAAGCTGCCACGCGGCCACCGCGCTTCGCGAGGATTACCGGGCGCAGCTTTTGAAGTGCCATCGCGAACTGGGCTTCCGCTATGTCCGGTTTCACGGCCTGTTCGACGACGACATGAGCGTCGTGAAAAAGTCGCGGCACGGCGATGAGCTTGTGCTGTCCTTCACCAACATCGACAGCGTCTTTGACTTCCTGCTTTCCATCGGCATGAAGCCGTTTGTCGAAATCGGTTTCATGCCCGAATGCTTGAAAAGCGGCGAGGACACGGTGTTTCATTTCAAGGGCAATATCACGCCGCCCAGGGATTATGGACTTTGGGCGTGGCTGGTCCGGTCGTTCGCGCGGCACCTGATTGAGCGGTACGGCCGCGACGAGGTGCGGCAATGGTTCTTTGAGGTGTGGAACGAGCCGAACCTGGGCGGCATGAGCGGCGTCGGCGGCTTCTGGGCGGCCGACATGGAGGAATACTTCAGGCTCTACCGCGTCACGGCGGAGGCTATCAAGGCGGTCGACCCGATGCTGCCGGTGGGCGGCCCGGCCAGCAGCAACAACGCGTGGATTCCGGAAATGCTCGCGTTTTGCCGCGAAAACAGCGTTCCGATCGACTTCATCTCCACCCACCACTATCCGACCGACGTGGTGCTCGGTTACGGCGTTGAGGACAGCCTAAACTTCGCCGAGCGGTTCAAGGCCGTGGACAAGAGCGACGAGCAGGCGGTGCGCGCGCTGAAGGACGAAGCCGCTGTGTTCTACAAGACGCTCTGGAAGAAAGTGGAGCGCGGCGTCGTCACGGAAATGACCCGGCGCGCGGTGGCGGAGGCGGACGGACTGCCGGTTTATTACACCGAGTGGAACAGCCTCGCCGGAATACCGTCCGACGGGCCCTTTGGCGCGTCGTTCATCGCCAAAACGATCATGGACAACATGGGGCTGGTCAAAGGATACTCTTACTGGACGTTTACGGACATTTTCGAGGAAGGCGGCATGCCGAGCGCCGCGTTTCACGGCGGGTTTGGCCTGTTGACGATGGCCGGCATTCCGAAGGCAACCTACCGCGCGTTCCAACTGCTGCACCGGCTTGGGGACGAACAGTACGACGCGAAGCTGTCCGAAGGCACCGTCGACGCGTACGCGATGCGAAAGCGCGCGTCCCGGGCCGTGCAGGCGCTGCTTTGCAACCACCAGTCGCTGCTCCATGATGTCGCCGGGGAGACGGTGCGCGTGGCGCTGTCCGGGCTGCCCGACGGCGCGATGGAGGCGGAGATTCTGCGCGTGGACGATACCCATGCGAACGCCTTCGCCGCATGGGAGGCGATGGGGCGGCCGGAATACCTGACCGAGGCGCAGGCATACGCGCTCAAGGCCGCCTCCGCGTTCGAAAGGGAAACATGCGAAGTGACCGCGCGGGACGGGCGGGCGGAGCTGACGCTGACGCTTCCGCCGATGGGCATTGCGCTGGTGACGCTGTTTTTGAACGCCTGAAGGCAAGGGGGCACCGTAGAAGCATAGGGTGGTTTCCCTGCAAGCGAAACCGCCAGCAGGAACAGGGCGTAAGATTTCTTACGCCCAAATGCCGCGCAGTTTTCTGATCAGCTCTCGGAAGTCCACCGGTTTTCCGATGTGATCGTTCATGCCGACCGCGAGGCATTTTTCGATGTCTTCCTTGAACACGTTGGCCGTCATGGCAATGATCGGAATTTTCGCGGCGTTCGGCAGGTCAAGCCTTCTGATTTTCTGCGTCGCCTCAAACCCGTCCATCTCGGGCATGTGAATATCCATCAGGATCAGGTCGAACGCCTCCGGATCATTTTTGAACATCTCGACGGCCTCTCGGCCGTTTTCCGCGTTTCGGATGGTGACGCCGGTCTCTTCAAGCAAAGTGTTGACGATTTCCCGATTGATTTCAACGTCCTCGGCCAGCAGCACAGTTCTGCCCTGAAAAAAGCCGGTCGCCCGTTTTTCGTCCTGTTCGTCCTGCGCGCAGGAACTGTGAAGCGCCTCGTCGATAGCGGCCAGCAGGACGGACGGAAACAGCGGCTTGGGCACATGCAGATCCACGCCGGCCTCCCCGGCTTCCTTTTCGATGATGTTCCACTCGATTGTGGGCATCATGACGACCGCCGCAGTGCTTTGGTCACGGCTTCTGATGCGGCGCACGCATTCCAGACCGTCCGCTTCGCGCGCCGTGCAATCGACAAACGCAACGATGTAACGCCCGGTTCCGGCGCGATCAATTTTTTCAAGCGCTTCCGCGCAGTCGCGCGCAGTGTCGCAGCGTATGCCCGCGGAGTCCATGATGTACTGGAAATAGGCGCGCGTATCCTCGGAAGCGTCCACCGCGAGCACACCGACCTTGTCCTTGTCGGCATGAAGTGCGGTTTGATTTTCCGTTTGGCCGGGGCGCGCCTTGATCGTGAAGCTGAACTCGGCGCCTTTTCCGGCCTCGCTTTGAACCGAAATCTCGCCGCCCATCAGCTCGACAATTCGCTTGGATATCGCAAGGCCCAGCCCCGTGCCGCCAAAGCGCCTCGAGATGCTGCCGTCTGCCTGCTCAAAAGACCGAAAAAGCTTCTTTTGATTCTCCTCGGAAATGCCGATCCCCGAATCCCGGACGCGGAACGCAACCTTGCACTCGCCGCGGCTTTCCTCCGCCAGCTCGGCGCGCAGCACAATGACGCCGTTTTCGGGGGTAAACTTGCTGGCGTTCGACAAAAGGTTTGTGATGACCTGCGCAAGCCGCTGCTCGTCGCCGATGAGGTTTTCGGGAATGCGGCGGTCGATTTCCACGGAAAACCGCTGCTTTTTTTCATCGATCCGGAACATGATGACGTTGGTGATGTTGATCAGCATTTTTTCGAGGTTAAAATCGGTAAAAAACAGCTCGAACTTTTTGGCTTCGATTTTTGACATGTCGAGCACATCGTTGATCACGCCGAGCAGGTGCCGGGACGCGTTGTCGATCCTGTCAAGGCAGTACTCATATTTGTCGGCGCTTTTGGAGGCGCGCGCGATGGTCGTCATGCCGATGATGGCGTTCATGGGCGTGCGCATTTCATGGCTCATCCGAGACAAAAACTCGCTTTTGGCCAGGTTGGATTCCTCGGCCTGCGACATGTTGCGGATCATTTCGTTGATGGAAAAGCTGAGCGACAGGGTTTCCCTGTTGCCCGCGTATTTTGTGATGTCGATGAGCGAACCCCTGTTCATCTGCAGGACGTCCGCCGAAAGCTTTTTCAGCGGATGCGACACGAGCCTGGAAAGCACAAAGAACAGAACGGCCGTGAAAATGATCATGAGGACGGCGAGCACCAGGATGGACATGCCAACGGCCCGCATGCCGCTTCGAAACAGCGAGCGGGGCTGAGAAATTCGAAACTCGAGGTCGTCTCCGTACAAGTCCTTCACCGGGTTCACAAAAGAAAGGTTGTACGTGTCCAGCAGTTCCACCCTCGCGCCGCCCGCCGCCTCGCCCTCCTCGGGCTTCAAAACGGAAAATTCAAAGAAGCTGGTCTTCGCCATGTTGCGTATGGATTCATTATCATACCGAATGCCGAAGGTCAGCGTTCCGGCGGGGGCGCCCGAGGCATCGCTGTTCAGAATCGGCATCACACAGACGGAATATGTCATGCCCTCATGGCATGCGTACCCCGTCAGGCTGTTATGCTCCATGAGCCTTTCCTCTTCGCTTATGCCCGCAAACGCGGCCAGAAAGTCCGAGGTCGCCTTGGTCAGCCAGTCTTCCAGACCATTGGGCTCCGGCTCAAAATCCTTGGTGATGTTGTTATAATAGCGGGAATAAAGGACGTTGGACGACGCGTCGCGGATGATGACCAGATTGATGCCCAGTTTGTCCAGCGCGTTTGGATAGTCCCAGTTGATGTCGATGTATTCCGGATGGTTGCCGCTCGCGAACTGATAGGTGTCGTCCCAGCAGGACCAATCCCAAACCGCGATCCGAAGGTTCTCTTCCGAGTTTTTCAGAACACCCGAAATCGCGTTGTTGAGTTCCGTCATGTGCAGGTTTTCTGACTCTTCTATTGTTTTTTGCATTCTGGAATAGAAAACAAACACAAACAAAACAATGAACACCAACAGCACGGATCCGATGTATAGGAAAATGAGCGTTGATATCGATTTTTTTCCGTGTTTCACGCAAAACTCCCCCACGAAAAATCCTTTGTACGGTTTCCTGTTGAATTGTTACTGCGTATAAACATATCACAAGATCCGGCAATACACAACGGGTTTTTCGACAATCCGCAGAAAAATGATGAAAAAAAAGCAGGAACGATGCGGTTTCATTCGGAATCGTTCCCGCAAGCTTGTGAAGTTCGTGCGGGACGCGGTAGAAATCGGGGAACGCCAAAGGACCCCGTCCCTTTGGCGTCCCTTTTTCTGGCCACTGGCCCTTACGAATCCCTTCTTTCGGCCAGCCTCTTCCTGTATCCGTCCATCTCCTTTTTGTTCCCAAGCACGAAATGCCCCTGCTCGACCTCAACCCATTCCGGCGCGTCCGCCGCATAATCGTGCTGTTTCGGGTCGTATATCTCAAGCACCTTCTTTTTCTCCTCGATCGGGTCGGGCAAAGGGATCGCGGACAGCAGCGCGCGCGTGTACGGGTGCAGCGGGCAGGCGAACAGCGGCTCGGTTTCGCAAAGCTCCACGAGCTTCCCCTTGTGGATGACGGCGATCCGGTCACAGATGAACCGCCTCACCGACAGGTCGTGCGAGATGAACAGGTAGGTCAGCTTGTTTTTCTTTTGCAGGTCGGATAGCAGGTTCAGCACCTGCGCGCGGATTGACACGTCCAGCGCGGAGATCGGCTCGTCCGCGATGATGAACTCCGGGCCCATGATCAGCGCGCGGGCCACGCCGATGCGCTGCCTTTGCCCGCCCGAGAATTCGTGCGGAAACCGGCTCGCGAACTCCGGCAGAAGGCCCACGTCCATCAGCGCCTTGTCAACGCGTGCCTTCCGTTCGTCCGTGGTCATCGCGTGGTCGAACGATACAAGGCCTTCCGAGACGATGTAGTCGACCTTCGCGCGCTCGTTCAGCGACGCCATCGGATCCTGAAAGATCATCTGAATCCGCCGCGTCACCTCACGATCCAGCTTCGGATCGATCTTGCCATTGATACGCTTGCCTTTGAAATAAATCTCCCCGCGCGTCGTCGGGTAAATGCGGATGATCCCGCGGCCCAGCGTCGTCTTGCCGGAGCCCGACTCGCCGACCAGCCCGAACGTCTCGCCGCGGTAGATGTCGAAGCTGACACCCGCCACGGCCTTGAGCAGGTTTTTGCCCTTGCCGAACGTCACTTCCATGTCCCGAACGCTCAGCAGCACTTCGCGCGTCTCAGCCACGGCGCACACCGCCCTTCAACTGCCGGATAACTTCCGGCGGCGTCACCTTCGGCGCGCGCGGATCGAGCAGCCACGTTCGCGCCTTGTGCGTCTCGGTAATCTGAAAATACGGCGGCCGGTGCTCGAAGTCGACCTTCAGCGCGTACGGGTTGCGCGGCGCGAACGCGTCGCCCCGGATCTCGTTAAACAGATTCGGTGGCGTACCCTTGATCGAATACAGATCCTGGCCCCGGATGCCGAGCTGCGGCAGCGACGACAGCAGCGCCCAGGTATACGGGTGCGCGGGCTCATAGAACACCTCTTCGGTTGTTCCCAACTCGATGATGTCGCCGCCGTACATCACCGCGATCCGGTCGGACACGTTCGCCACGACGCCAAGGTCATGCGTGATGTACACCGTCGTCAGGTTGTATTTGACCTTCAGCGCCTTGATCAGGTCGAGAATCTGCGCCTGAATCGTCACGTCGAGCGCGGTCGTCGGCTCGTCGCAGATCAGAATCTTTGGCCGGCACGCCATCGCGATCGCGATGACGACGCGCTGTCGCATGCCGCCCGAAAACTCGTGCGGGTACTGCTTCGCGCGGTGCGACGGGTTCGGAATGCCCACGTCGGTCAGCATCTCGATCACAGCGGCCTTGAGTTCCGCGCCTTTGAGGCCCTGGTGTAGTTTGATCGCTTCGCCGATCTGCGCGCCGATCGTCTTTAACGGGTTCAGGCTCGTCAGCGGGTCCTGCATCACCATCGCGAGCTCCCGCCCGCGGATCGTCAGCCATTCCTTTTCTGTCGTGAACTTCGCGAGGTCCCGGCCGTTGTACAAAATCTGGCCGCCGGACACCCAGCCGTTCTTGTCGAGCATGCCCATGAACGTCTTGACAAACACAGACTTACCAGACCCGCTCTCGCCGACGATCGCGAGGCTTTCGCCCTCGAAAAGATCCAGCGACGCGCCCCGGATCGCGGTTAACACCTGCCCGCGAAGGCTGAACTTGACTTCGAGGTCCTTCACCGACAGAATCGGCTCCCTGTTTTCCATGCTTCAGCCCTCCTTTACACGTGGTTCTTCGGGTCGGCGGCGTCCGCGAACGTGTTGCCTATGATATAGAAAGAAATCGTCACGATCGACAGCACGATCGTCGGGAAAATCAACTGGTAGCTCTGGGACGTCGAAACGAGCTTGCGTCCGATGTTGATCAGGTTGCCCAGCGACGGCATGCTGACCGGCAGGCCCAGGCCGATGTAGGTGATGAACACCTCGCTGCCGATGGCGTACGGAATCGCAAGCGCCATGCGCAGCATGATCACCGAAACCAGATAGGGCAGGAGGTTTTTCGTGATGATCCGCATCGTGCTTGTGCCGAGGCAGCGGGACGCGAGGTTATACTCGCGGTCTCGGATGATGACGATCTGGTTGCGGATGAACCGCGCCATGCCGACCCAACTGGTCAGGCACATCGCGAAGATCAGCGTCGAGATGCCCGGCCGCATGATGTAGGAGAACAGGATCAGCACGATCGTTGTCGGGATGTTGTCGACGACGTTGTAAATCTCGGTCATGATCCGGTCGAGCCGCTTGACATAGCCCCACAGCACGCCGATCAGAATGCCGACGAACGCCTCGACCAGCGCGACCATGAACCCGATGAACAGCGACGTGCGCGTGCCGGCCCAGACCAGCGACCACAGATCCTGGCCCGCGTTGTTCGTGCCGAACACAAAGGGATCCTCGGACGGCAGGATGCGCAGTTCCGTTTCGGCCCGCGTCACGGCGCTCTTTCCGTCCGCGGAAAGCTCCAGCGCGGATGTCCTGGCGAAAAGCTCCTTGCCGTTCTCGGTGCAGTCCTCGGGCGACGTGTACAGGTTGACCGGGAAATTGGAGTATGTCTCGTACGGGACGGCCTCCGGGGCGTCCGGCAACTTCAGCTTCGTCGTGAAATCGTTGAGGATGTACCCTGTCTGATCCTTGTACTGCACCAGAATCCAGCCGCCCAGGTACTCGACCGCCTGCAGTTTTTCACGCCTGGGGATCACGGCCAGCACGTTCGTGACCGCGCTCCAGCCTTCGTTGCCGGTCATCGGCGAGACGACGAGCGGCGTTCCCGAAGGCACGCTGCGGCGCACTGTCGTCAGCGCCGGCGACACGTTGCTCATCTGCAGCTTCGTGATCGGGTGGTTGACGATTTTCGACGCCTCATGCTGGCGCGGCAGCTGCGGCTGGATGACCGTAAAGAGAAGGATACACGCCAGCAGGAACAAAAGGAAGACCGCGGTCTTTTTCCGGAAGAAGACGCGGAACGTGCTGCGCCAGTAGGAATAGTTCGAATAGCCGGTGCGCTCCGCGCCGGATTCGTCCAGCGGCGTGCGCTCAAAAAGCGCTACGTCGATCGCGGCTGCGTCCTTCGCGGCGCCGGTCGCCACGGCCTCGATCTTTTCCTTGGTCGCGTCATTCGGCCGCCACATCAGCGCGCACCTACTTTCTTCGCGAAACTGATGCGAGGGTCGATCACGACCATCAGCAGATCGCCGAGCAGCAGCCCGACGATGCCGATGCTCGAATAGATCATCACGAGAATTTGCACCATCGGATTGTCCTGCCTTGTGATGACATCGACCAGCAGGCCGCCCATGCCGGGGATCGAGTACAGCGACTCGACATAGATCGAGCCGACAACCGTGTACAGGATCGAGTTCGGGATGTACTGTATCATCGGCACGAACGCGTTGCGGAACACGTGCCCCATCGTGATCGTGCTGTTCTTGACGCCTTTCGCGCGCGCCAGCGTCACATAGTCGCGGTTCATCTCGTCGCGCATGTAGCGGCGCAGCCACATCGCGTAGTAAGCGATGCCGCCCAGCGACATCGAAAACACCGGCAGCACCCACGTCACCGGGTTCGCGCGGTCAAACAGCATCGAAACGCCAAGCAGCCTCGAGCCATACGCCTGGATGAATATATGATAGACGGCCGCCGGCACCGCGGTGATGAAAACGATGAACAGCGTACCGAATCTGTCCCACAGCTTGGATTTCGATCGCGCCATCGCAGCGCCAAGCGGCACGCCGAGCGTCAGTTGCACCAGCAGCGCGACAAGGCCGAGCGCCATCGACAGCGGCGCTTTGTTCAAGATGATCTGCGTGATCGGCGTGCCGACGCTGTACCGTGCCGACGTGCCCAGGTTGCCCTGGAAAAGCTTTACAAAGAAATTGACAAGCTGCACCGGCAGCGGGTCTTTCAGGCCCATCTGCTGCAGCCTCGCGTTGATCACGGCCGGCACCATCTTGTCAAAATTGTCAAAATAGCCTTCAATCGGCATCTGCCGCACGAGAATGAACACCACGGTCAGGATGATGAACAGCGTCAGCACCGCCGCGCCGAGCCGCTTGACGACATACCGAAGCAATGGGTTTCGCCTCCCTCGGGAGCACCGCCGCTCCTTGCAATTGGATCAGGGAAAGGCCAAGGGGGCAAACCCCCTTGGCCTTTTTGCGCGCGCCGGATTACTTTCCGGCCAGTTCCGCGCGCTCCGCGATCCATTTGTCGAGTTCGTCAAAGTATTCGTCGGTGTTCATCGCGTGGTCGAGCATCTTCTGGCCCTTGAACCGGTCGCGGGAGATGCCGAACGGCGCGTATTGGCTGTCGAACGGGTTGACGCGCGCGGCGTAATAGCCGCCGGTGCCGAAGCCGAACGGGATGACGACCGCGTGGTTGATCAGGAACGCTTCGGCCTTGGCAAAAGCGAGATAGCGCGCTTCGATGTCGCCGGTGATCGCCATCGCCTCATCGACGAGCTTGTAGTACTGATCAACGAGCTTCTCGCCGTTTTCATCGGTCTGGGTCCAGCCCTTATCGATGAAGTTGTAGGTGTTGTTGACGGAAAACGGCTCTGTGTAGGTCTGCGGGTCGGCGTAATCCGGGCCCCAGTTGCACTTGAGGAACGCGTAATTGCCGGAGCGGCGAATCTCGGTCAGGAACCCGGTCTGCGGGCCGGTCTGGATGATCAGGTCCACGTAATCGGGCCCGAACAGCGCTTCGAGCTGCTGCTCGACCACTTCGCACTCCTCGGCCCAGTCGCTGGAGACCGGGTTGTAGGGGAACGGAACCTTGACCGGGAACGTGACGCCTTCGGCCTTGAGCTCCTCGACGGCCTTGGCTTGATACTCCTTCGCCAGCGCCTCGTCAAACGTTGCCGTGCCGAGCGCCGTGATCGGGGCCAGGTCGCCCATCTGGGTGAAGTCTGCGCCCTTGTAGTCAACGAACAGCGGCGGCGTGATCGTGTTGTACGTGATCGTCTCCGGGTTTTCCGGCTCGTTGATCAGGTTCGCCTTGATACGGTCGATGCCGTGATAGAACGACTTGCGGAAGTTCTCGTTGTTCGCGGCCTTCAGCCAGTTCTCCGGCTGGAACTCCGCGTCGAACGTCGGCTGGAAGTCAAACGTGTAGAAGTAGGTGTAGAAGCCGTCCTGGCGGTACGGGCGGATGAAATCCGCCTTCGCCGGGTCGGCGAGCCATTCGGCGGCGAGCGCCGAGGGGATGCCCGACGCGTCCACTTCGCCGCGCAGGAACATTTCCGGCGAAACGGTCGCGGCTTCTTTATTGAAGGTGTACTGAATCTTCGGGATGTAGACGTGCTCCGCGTCCCAGTTCAGGTCGTTGCGAACCAGCGTGCGGCCTTCCTGCGGCTTGAGTTCGCCCAGGTAGTACGCGCCGCAGTAGAGGATCGTGCTGTTGTCGGTCGCCAGACCGAAATTCTCGCCCTTTTCCAGCAGGAACGGTTCGTACACCGGCATAAAGCTGACGTACGTCGTCATCGACAGGAAATAGGGAATCGGCTGGACAAGCTTATACTGCAGCGTGTAGTCGTCGACCGCGACGACGCCGACGGTTTCCCATTCGGTCTTGGGCGCGGGTTCCTTGCCGGCTTCCGGCGTCGCGGTGCCGTTGTAGTACGCCTCGCCGCCCTCGATGGAATCATAGAGGATGTTCGCGGTCGACGAAGCGTTCTGCGCGTTCATGATGTACTTCGCGGCGGCGACAAAGTCGTTCGCCGTCAGGTCGGCGGCGGGCTGGCCGTTGCCGTCGACCCACTTGATGCCCTGGCGGATCTTGAACGTCCAGGTCAGGCCGTCTTCGCTGACCTCCCAGGACTCGGCGATCGACGGTTGTACCTGGCCATACTTATCGTATTCGACCAGCGTGTCGAGCAGGTTGGCGGACAGCGCGAATTCATTCGTCGTG
>JAVBOQ010000295.1:0-11172 GCA_031550455.1 Eubacteriales bacterium | reverse complement strand
CGCCGTCGTAGTGTGTCGCGATGACCGACACCGAGCGCGCGGCGGAAAGCCGAAGCGCCAGCGCGCGCGCCAGCGCCGCGCCCTCGTGCGGGTTGGTGCCGCGCGCGGGCTCGTCCAGCGCGACGAAGCAGTACGCGCCGCTTTGCACGGCCGAAAGCGCGTGCTGCACGCGCAGCACTTCCGCGCCGAACGACGACAGGCCGCCCGCCGTGTCGGACGGATCTTCGGCAATCAGGTAAAACGCGTCGAACAAGGGGATTTCGGCGCGCTCCGCGAACGCGAAATACCCGGCCTGGCACCAGATCGCGTTGAGCGCAGCGGCCCGGATCGCGACGCTCTTGCCGCCCATGTTCGCCCCGGTGATCACCGTCGCGCCGACCGGCGCCTCGATCGAGACGCGCGTAAACGCCTGCCCGCGCGCCGCCAGCCTGTCGGCGGCTTCCGGCAGCTCCATGGAGGTCAGCCGCAGCGCGCCGTCCTCGGAGACGGACGGCCGCGCGCAGCCGCGCAGCTTCGCCAGTTTCGCCTTTTGAATGATCAAGTCGAGGCGGCCGATCGCCTCGGTGTTTTGCAGCAGCGCGTCCGCGTAAGGACGCAGCGCCCGGGTCAGCGACGCGCGGACGGACTCCTCTTCGATCGATTCTTCGCGCGCGAGTGATTCGCGCAGCCTTTTGAGCGCGCCGGCCGCCGGTTCGCCGGCGCATTCGCGCATGGAAAGCTCCACGCGCCGCTTTTCTTCGCGGATCGCGTTCAAACGCTTCGCGTCCGGGCCGCCGACGGTGAAGCCGGCCGACCGCCGCCCGTCCGGATCGAGCACCGCGAGCGCGCCGCGCTCCTCGGTCAGCGACAGCCCGCGGTACGCCGCGCCAACCTCGGCAAAAAGCTGCGCAAGCGCGGCGAGCTGCAGCAGGAACCGCTTGACCTCGAACAGCTCGACCTCGGTCAGCGTCTCGGTTCGGAGGTTCGAAAGCGTGCCGCGAATGTCGCGGATCTGCCGCAGCAGGTGGCCGATCCGGTCGTACTGCGACGGGAACGTGCGCAACCCGTCCATCGCCGTTTCGACATTGTGCCATTCAATTTCAAGCATCGCGCGCTCGTCCGGCGCGTACACATGGAACGCGCGCCTGAGTTTGTCGCCGTACGGCGTGTCGGGCGAAAGGAGCTCGAGGGCATACGCGACGCCGAGCGCTTTCCGCTGTTCAAGGCCCGGGTTGCGCATCGTCAGCCTCCTTTACATCGATGACCGGGACAGGCACCGCGGCCGCTACCTTCTCGCGCAGCGCGCGCGCGTCAAACGGCGGGCCGGACGCCGAAAAAGGGTTCGTGCAGACGCAGCGGAGCGCCACGCCCTTGCGCACCGTGAACCGCACGCCGCGCGCGCGGAGCTTTTCAAAAAGCATCCGCGAAAGCAAAAGGCGGCTCGCGTCCGCGACGCTGATTTCGTCGCCGGGCCTTGGCCGGAGCGCTTCCGCCGCGGCGTCCGTCAGCGCGCCTTCGACCGCGCGCCGCGCGGACTCGCCCGGGGAAACGGGCAACAGAAGCTTTTGGCACTGGTACGCGGTTTCCGCGACGACCGCGTCGATGTCCGGTGAAAACGACGCCCCGGCGCACAAAATCACCGCCTCCGACACCGCCGGCACGGCGGGCGACCGTCTGCCGACCGCGCCGTCGACGATCGTGATGTCCGCGCCAAAGGCGCGCAGCGTTTTGACAAGCGCGGCCATCTGTTCGACCATCGACGGCCCGGCGAGCTGCACCGCGCCGTCCGACAGCGCGCGGAACACGACCACCTCGCCGAGTGGCGTCGCGAACCCGGTCGCGTCGAGAATCTCACGCGTCGCGTCGCAGTGTCGGAGGAGGCCCGAAGCCGTCGCGACGAGCGTGCCTGCCCGGACGAACACGCCCGGCTTTTCGGTGCCCGTGACGACGTCGACCGCCTCGCCGTCGCGGCCGATCGATGTGATCGCGGCAACGCGCGGGTCGTCATGCATCAGCGACAGCAGCCGGTTCAATACCGTCGTCTTGCCCGCGTTTTTGCAGATGCCGACAATCGACAGCGAGGCGTGTCGAAGCGCCTCGCGAAGCGGCTGCGCCATGGCCCACCTCCCGCGTTTTGCGTTCATTGTACCACGGCGCCCTTTTTTTGAAAATGATTTTTCATTTCGACAAACCAAGCACGGGTTTCGCGCGTCTAATAAGTAACAAAGAAATTGGCAATACTGGGAACAGACGCCCGGAGAAAGGATTGGATCATGATGAAAGCGGCGGTTCAGACGCAGACCATCGAAGAGGAATACCAGGTGAAGCCCCTATCCAAGATCAAGGTGGCGGTGCTCTTTGTACTGCCGTTGCTTGCGGCGTTCGCTGGCGCGGCGCTGGCCGTGGTCCGGTATGGAGGCGTATAGTCCCAAATTCAGGGGAACATTTATACCAATTCCAGTTAGGGAGTGCACGATAGATCGCGAGAGATTTTGCCGCATGGCAAGGAGGCGGAAGGAAGCGTAGCCGGAAGCTACGCTGACTGGAGACCGACGCCGCCATGCGGCAAAAGATCCGCGAGATACGGGCAATCCGTAACTGGAATTGGTATTATATAGGGGGCAGCCCCGATGCGCGGGTCCGAGCGAGAAGCGGACCCGCGCATTCATTTGTTCATCTATATAAGACATGTATATTGTAGAACAGGTATGGCCGTTTTGACGTGCGCGCGCCGGGGTGATAAGCTGCCTCATAAACCAACGCGATTCGAGCAAAGGAAGTGCACATGCATGAAACGGGAAACCATGACGTCGCGACGGCGCGTGCTGGCCGCGATGAACCACTGCGAACCCGACCGGACGCCGATGGGCCTCGGCGGACATAGCGCCAGCGGCATTTCCGTCTATGCGTACAAGCGGCTGCGCGAGTATCTCGGCCTTCCCGAGAAGGACATTTATGTGTATCAGATGGTGCAGGGCACCAGTTTCGTCGACCGGGACGTGATGGACCGGTTCCACCTTGACACGGTGTTGCTGACGCCTCGCTGGAAGGATCCGATCCGCTGGAACCCGCGCGGCGACTTCGTGTTTCAGGCCGCGCGATCCGTGCGGCCTGAGCCTTGCGGCGACGGCGAGTGGATCGTCCGGCGCGGCGACGCGGCCATGCGGATGCCAAAGGGCGGCTTCTTTTTCGACGGCGATTGGATCGTGGAGAATGAATACGATACCGAAGAGGCGCTTTGGCGCGACTTTTCCGCGAACGCGGAGCGTATCTTCCATGAAACGGATTACTTCACGATGATGCCGTACATGCTGGATAGCTTCGCGGGCGACATCGAGCTGCACTGCGCGATGTACACCGACCCGGACGCGGTCGTCGGGCGGCAGCGAAACGCGCTCGCGCGGAGCCTTCAAAACGCCGAAAGCATCATCCGGCACTGCGGGCGGACGATCCAGGCGGTGACGATGGCAGGCGATCTGGGCATGCAGACCGGGCCGATGCTCGCGCCCTCGATGTATGAAACATATTGTTATCCGTACCTGAAAGAATTGTGCGGGTTCATCCACAGAAACAGCGACCTGAAGGTGTTCATGCATTGCTGCGGCGGCATCGAGCCCTTGATCCCGTACATGATTGACGCGGGCGTGGATGTGCTAAACCCGGTGCAGATTTCCGCCCGCGGCATGGATCCGGAGAACCTCAAGCGGCTGTACGGCGGTAAAATCACGTTCTGGGGCGGCGGCTGCGATACGCAGTCGATGCTGGGCGGCGGCACGCCGGGGCAGATCGCCGCGCATGTGACCTCGCTGATGGATGTGTTCAAACCCGGCGGCGGGTTCGTGTTCGCGCAGGTGCACAACATCATGGGCAACGTCCCGCCCGAAAACATCGTCGCGATGATGGACGCGGCGTATGAGGGGAGTTTTTATTGAGGGAGCGGGGGAGACGGGGGAGACGGGGGATATGGGGACGAGGGGATCAGGGGAACGGCCCGGGGGCCCCCCCCCGCACCCGCCCCAACACAGCGTCGCGATGAGGGCCGCGGCGTATGCGGGGTTTTTTTATTGCGGGAGCGGGGGAGACGGGGTATATGGGCAACGCCAGGGGCTCCGCCCCTGGACCCTGCCAAAGGGGTTAAACCCCTTTGGAAACCCTGCTTGGGGGGTGGACGCGGAGGCAGGGCGAAACCTTTTACACCTGAGCGTCTTTCCCGGTGAGCTCGAGAGGCAAGGCCTCCCGCAGGTTTCACGCGCCGCCCGCCTCGCTCCAGGGCGAAATTATTGCAAATAATTTCGCCCTGGACGCGGAGCCTCCTGGCGTTTTTCCCCCCTACAACACCCCTACTCCACCGCCGCCTCCAGCACTTCCACCGTCCCCGCGCACGCGTCCATCCGGCAGCGCACGCCGAACGGCAGCGTCATTTTCGGCGTCCTGTGGCCGCAGGCGAGGCCCGCGAGCACCGGCTTGCCGCACGGGACGATCACATCCTCGAACACCTGGCGCAGCGAGATGTCGCGGTCCGGGTTTTCCGGTTCGCAGTTGGTGAACTCGCCGAGCAGCACGCCCGCGCAGCGGGAGAACGCGCCGCAGCTTCGTAGCTGCGTCAGCATCCGGTCGCAGGCGTAAGTTTTTTCGTTGATTTCCTCAATAAACAGGATCGCGCCGTCGTAGTCGTAGGCGTAGGGCGTGCCCGCACAGGCGGCGAGCAGGCTTAGGTTGCCGCCGATCAGCGGCCCTTCCGCGACGCCGGGCGCGATCGTCTCGCGCGCGCGGTCGGGCGAGTTTTCGAGCAGACCGGCGGGCATGGCGCAGCCGACGACACGCCAGTACATGTCCGCGCTGAACGCGTCGACCTCATCGCGCCCGTAATCGGACGCGGCCATCAACCCGTGGAACGTCGCCACACCGGCCTTCTCGCGGATCGCGCTGTGCAGCGCGGTGACGTCGCTGTAGCCGGAAAGCACCTTCGGGTGGCGGCGTATGTTGTCGTAATCGATCATGTCAAGGATCCGCGTCGCGCCGTAGCCGCCGCGTATGCACAGGATGCCGTCGACGCAGTCGTCGGCGAACATCCGGTTGATGTCGGTCGCGCGGACTGCGTCCGAGCCCGCGAAATTGCCGTACCGCGCGTGGCAGCTTTCGCCGACCTTGACGCAGAAGCCGAGCGCGCAAAGCCGCGACACGGCGAGGTCCAGCCTTTCCGGCTCCGGCAGCGCGCTGGACGGCGCGATCAGCCCGATCGTCATGCCGGGACACAGCGCCCTGGGCTTGATTACCTGCCGCGCCGCGCTCATAGCACGAAATAGATGAAGCGCAGCACCGCTTCGTAGCTGTCCGACTCAAACCGCACCGAGCGCGGGCCGGACTGCACCGCGCCCGGGTACCAACTGCCGCTGAGCGCGTCGTAGTGCTGCTTGAAGTTGATTTCGACGTCGAAATGCTTGGGCATCGGGAACATGCAGGCTTCCTTCGGCTGTTTGACGGCCTCTTCGACGGTCTCGCGGATCTTTTTGACCGCCAGCGCCGGGTGGATCGACAGTGAACCGTTTCCGCAGCCCTCCGAGACCGGCACGGTGCGGATGTTCGGGTTGACCGACTGCACCCAGTCGCAAAGGCCCTTGTCGCCGGTGACGCAGTAGACCGGCACGGAGAGCATCGACGCGGTCAGGCAGTTGAGCATCAGCTCGGAGCACAGCACACCGTTGATCTTGACGTGGTTGTTGCGGCCGTTCATCGTGTGGGACAGCGGGTTCGTCGGCATCTCGGCCGCCGCGTGGTAGCCGGTGAACACGACGCCGTCGAACGTGTCGTCAAGGCCCGCCATCATGATGTACACGTGCTTCGCCCAGCCGCGCAGGATCCGCGCCTTTTCCGGCAGTTCCATCGGGATGATATTCCTGCCGGTGGCGTGGGCGTCCTTGATGAGGATATCGTCATAGCCCGCGGCAAGCGCGCCTTCGCACGCGGCCTTGACTTCGCGGGTCATCTGCTGTTGAAAATACTCGTAGTCCGCCTTGGTCTTCTCGGTTTCGTCCCAGTGCGCGATGCCGCAGGTTCCCTCGATGTCGGCGCTGATGAACAGTTTTTTCATGGTGATTTCCTTTCGTCTTTATATATTTTGAAGCCGCGACAAACGGGCGGCTTATCCCGGCTCGGTCTCAAAGCACGTTTCCATGCCGTGCGCGCCAAAGGAGAACACGAAGCCGTCGTATCCGAACGTGAAGTGGGTGGCAAGCGGCTGAAACCCGGTTTCCGCGTGGATGGAAAACCGGGACAGCCATCCCATGTCCGGGCACAGCCTCGCTTGCGTCGCCGCGACCTCCGCCTCCGGCAGGTTCGGCTCCGAGGCGCGGATCAGGGCGCGCATGAGGATCGGGAAATAATGCAGCAACGTTTCGCGCGTTTCCTCGGGCCCAAGCCAGTCCTCGTACAGGAACGCGACGGCCTGCACGACGACGCCGTCCGACACCTGCACGAAAACCTCCGCGCCGCCCGCCATGACGCGCAGCATCCGGACGGTTCCTTCCGGCGCGCTGTCCTCGTAAAGTTCGCTCCACGGCAGTTCCCAGACGACTTCGAAGCCGTCCGCGCCGACCGGAAGCCGGTTTACCGCCGCGTACGCGAGGAACGCCGTTTGCCACGGGCCGAAGTCGCGCCCTTCCCGCGAGAACGTGACGGCGGGCACGCCGCCTTCCGTCGCGGGGAACGGCGCGGGCGTCGGGCCGGGAACGAAGCCCTCGGCCCGGCCGGTCAGCATGGGCGCGAGCAGGAGCAGCGCCGCCAATGCGAGCGACAGAATCTTTTTCGTTGGAATGCGCCTCCTTCATTTGTTGCCTTAAAGCGTGTCCGCTACCGGTTATCCGTCAGGTAATCAAACACCAGCGCGGCGTGCATCAGAATGCCCGTTGGCAGGCACGCGTCGTCGACCCGGAACAGCTCGTTGTGGCCGGGCGCGTCCGAGCCGCTGCCGAGGTGGTACATCGCGCCGGGCGCTTCGCGTAAAAAATATGCCATGTCTTCCGCGCCCATGCTGGAGCAGTTAAGCACCTTGAGGTTCTCCTGGCCGAACAGGCGCTCGGCGACGGTCAGCACGCGCCCCGCTTCTTTTTCATCGTTGACGCAGGCGCAGTAGCCGTTGCGGATGTTGATGCGCGTTCCGCCGCCCATGGCCCTGGCGATGCCGTCGCAGAGCTCCGGGATGCGGCGCAGGAACTGCTCGCGCTTTTCGGGCGTCAGCGTCCGCAGCGTGCCGTGCAGCCTGACCTCGTCGCAGAGGATGTTGTTCGTCGTGCCGCCATGGATGCTGCCGATGGTGACGATCACGGAATCCGTCGCCTCGGTCTCGCGGGTGACGAGCGTCTGCAGCGCGGTGATCACCTGCGCGGCGATGACGATCGCGTCGACGCCGCTGGCCGGGTGCGCGCCGTGGCCCTTTTTGCCGAGGATGTCAATGAACAGCTCGTCGCAGGCCGCGTACATCGGGCCCGCCTTGCAGCCGATGCGGCCGGTCGGCGCTTGTGCGGCGACGTGCAGCCCGTACACCGCGTCGACGCCCTTCATCGCGCCCGCCGCGATCATCCGCGCCGCGCCGCCGGTCGTCTCCTCCGCGGGTTGGAACAAAAGCCGCGCCGTGCCCGGCAGTTCGCCTTTCACGTCCCACAAAAGCTTCGCCGTGCCGAGCAGGATCGCCGTGTGCGCGTCGTGGCCGCAGGCGTGCATCCGACCCGGGTGCGCCGACGCGTACGGCAGGCAGGTTTTTTCTTCGAGCGGCAGCGCGTCCATATCCGCGCGGATCGCGACGGTCTTGCCGGGCGTTGCGCCCTCGATCGTGGCGATGACCCAGGTGTTTTCGAAGGTGTACGGCACACCGATTTCGTCGAGCGTGGCTTTGATCAGCGCGCTGGTTTCAAACTCCGAATCGCCGATTTCCGGGATCTGATGCAGGCGGTGGAAGACGTCCGCCGTCCAACCGGCGAGCGCCTGCGCCTTTTCGCGCAACGCGGTTTCATTCATGGCATATACCCCGCAATTTCGTAGACTTTGCCGCCTTTTAAGAACACGCGCGGCACGCGCCGCGTCAAAAGCGTCAGGTATTCGTTGTTGTAGCCCTTCGAAAACCCGGCGTACTCCCAGATTGAGATCGAGCCGCCGATCAGCGTAACGGCGTCGCCGACCCTGGCGTCCGGGATGTCGCCGACATCGACCATGACCAGGTCCATGCAGACGACGCCGAGCACCTTCGCGCGCCTGCCGCGGATCTCGACCTGGCCGCAGTGCGACATCGCGCGCGGATAGCCGTCCGCGTACCCGACGCACAGCGTCGCGACGCGCGTGGGCCGTGTCACCGGGTGCTCGCTGTCGTAGCCCAGGCACTCCCCGGCCTCGACGTCGAACACGCGGACGATCCTGGTCTTGAACGACAGCGCAAACCGGAGATTCTCCGGCCGCAGGTAGTCCCTTGGCGTGTGGCCGACGATGTACGCGGCGTCGCGCACGGCGTCGAACTGGTTTTCCGGGTAACGCCACATGCCGATGCTGTCGAGCAGGTGCGTCATCGGCACCGCTACGCCGGCCCGCTTCAGTTCGTCGCGCACGCGGACGAGGCGCGCGCCCTGCTCGCGGTCGAAGTCCGGCGAGCGGCGTTGCAGGTGGCTGAACAGGCCTTCGAACGCAAGGTTCGGCAGCGCGGCGAGCCGCGCGATCTCCCGGGCGGCCTCGTCCATCGAGAACCCGAGCCTGTGCAGCCCGGTGTCCACCTTGCAGTGGACGCGCGCGGTGACGCCGAGGCGGGCCGCTGTGTCCGACAGCCGCTTCGCGGTGTCAAACGAGCTGAGCGTCGAAAGGATTCCGAGAGAGAGCGCGAGCTCCGTTTCCGCGGGCATCGTCTCGCCCATGACGAGGATGTCCGCCGGGCCGGGCAGCGCGTCCGAAAGCTCCTTCGCCTCGGCGACGCAGGCGACCGCGAACAGCCGCGCGCCCTCGCCGTACAGGATTCTCCCGATCTGCGCTGCGCCGAGGCCGTAGGCGTTGGCTTTGAGCACCGTAAAATGCCGCACGCTCGGCTTGAGTTCGCTTAACGCGTTTTTGTAATTAAATAGGATATTGTCGACGTCGATTTCGGCCCAGGTGCGGGCGGTCGCCAGTTCATAGGTCAGCATGAAACGCATCGCAGCCCTTTCTGTGCAAGATGGACAGGGTATCCATATTGTATCGCCGGAGGCGTCGTTTTGCAATCATTTTACAGGTTGTTCTTAAAAAGGATACGTTTGTCGGTTGTCGGATTGCATACGCGATGCTATACTTATGCCTTACTACGACGCATTGTCGTGAAACGGAGGTACCTGCGTGCAGACGGATATGCAGCCGCTTCCCCTGGAAAAACCGGCGAAACGCCGGCAAACGCTCAAATCTTCGCTGTCCTTCGCCCGACAGCTTCTGCTCACGCTGGCCGCCGCGCTGCTGTTCACGACATTGATCGCCGCGCCGGTGCGCGTGTCCGGGTCGTCGATGGTCAACACGCTGCGCGACAAGGACTTCATGATCGTCACGAAAATCGACTACCTGCTCGGCGATCCGTCGCGGTTTGACGTGGTCATCTGCCATTACCCGAACCGAGACCGGGAGACGTTCGTCAAGCGGATCGTCGGCGTGCCGGGCGACGTGGTCGAGGTGCGCCGCGGCGCGCTGTATGTCAACGGCGAGGCGATCGACGAGCCGTACATCGAGTATCCGGCGAACTATACCTTTGGCGCGGTGACGCTGCCCGAGGATCAATACTTCGTGCTCGGCGACAACCGCGCCAGCTCCAACGACAGCCACCTGGTCGGCCCGCTGACGCGCGGGCAGATTGTCGGCCGGGTACGGTTTGTGTTCTGGCCGCTGTCGCGGTTTGGGAAGGTGTTCTGAGGGAAACCGTCCTGCCTTTTGATTGCATGCTGTTGAAACAATCGCCGCTTGGTGGTATACTGACACCGCCCGGGAGGATTGTGCGATGGAAGACGTCTGTCTTGGCGATATCGTGTCGACGCGTAAGCCTCACCCTTGCGGAGGCGACCTGTGGACGGTGATCCGGACCGGCGCGGACATCAAGATCCGCTGCAACACCTGCAACCGGATCGTGATGATGGATCGTGAAACGTTCTTCAAGCGCAGGCGAAAGCTCGTGTCGCGGCCTGACGCCGCCGATGGAAGGGGAGAAACACCATGACCGATTCGCAAAACAAAACAGTGAACGCCGCCGAACAGGAGCAGTCGGCCGCTCCGGAGAAAGAAGAGAAGAAAAAGTCCGTGGGACGCGAAATATTTGAGTGGATCATGGTCGTCGTCATCGCGGTGGCGGCGGCGTTGCTGATCCGTACGTTCGTCTTTGAACCCGTGCGGGTGGACGGCAACTCGATGCTCAACACGCTGCACAACAACGAGTACATGATCGTCACCAAGTATCAGTACCTGTTTGACGATCCGCAGCGTTTTGACGTGGTCATCTGCCACTTCCCCGGGCGCGGCGGCACGAACTTTGTCAAGCGCATCGTCGGCGTGCCGGGCGACACGGTCGAGATCCGCGATGAGACGCTGTATGTCAACGGCGAGGCGATCGACGAGCCGTACATTGACTTCAGGCCCGTGGCGATGGCCCCTGTGACCGTGCAGGAAGGGCACTATTTCGTGATGGGCGACAACCGTTCCAACTCGCACGACAGCCGCGCGGCGGACGTCGGGCAACTTCAGCGCGACCAGATCATGGGCAAGGTCCGCCTCGTGGCGTGGCCGTTCTCCGAGTTCCGCTCGATTCAGTAGCGCCGGCAAAGCGGCGTGTTTGAGCATGACGCGCCTCGCGGCCCTGTGACGCCACGCATGCCGTGTATGGGATGCGTGGTATTTTATTACAATCTGTTTCGATCGGAAAGATTTGTTCACTTTTTGGCTTGACATTGCAACACGTTTGTAATATATTAGCAGTAATACTTCCTATGCGAAAAGGGGGCCGAGCTGTGGTACGCAAGGGGATCGCAATGGGACTGGTGGCGCTTTTTCTTATCTCGCTGATGCCCGTCGCCATGGCTGCGGACAACTATGTGTATGTGACGTCGACCGGGCTGAACATTCGAAAGACGGCGGACGCCAATGGACAGATTCTGCGTTGCGCTGACAACGGCGAACGGCTGACCGTGCTCAAGACGGTCGGCGATTGGT
>JAVBOQ010000241.1:0-4529 GCA_031550455.1 Eubacteriales bacterium | reverse complement strand
AACGAGGAGGATTCGGCCTGAAACGCTGCGGCGTTTCCGGGCGGCCTCAGGCGGAAAGTCCAGATTCCTCCGGCTGCGCCTGCGGAATCTGCGCATTTTCGGCGCGCATGTCGCCGAAAATGATGGAAAGTCGAGAGGCTTTGCCTCTCGAGCTCTCCGGGCTGGATACTTCCTGCTTCATGCGTTTACCCTGACGAGGAAAAAGGCGCAGCCGCGCCATGCTCTACCGGGTGATGAGAAACTTGTTCCAACTGACCGTCTCCCGCAGGCAATTGCGCCGCCGCTCTATAAACGTCTCCGCGTTGAGCGAGCCCGCGCCGGTCGCCTTGATGCCGATGTCGCGGCACAGCGCCAGCGTGCGCCAGATGTGAAAATCGCTCGACACGGCGATCGCGTCCGTCAGCCCGTTTTCGTCCATGATCAGCTTGGCGTTCTCGAGGTTCTGCCGCGTGTTGTACGACGCGGGTTCGAGTATGACCGCGCCGTCCGGCACACCGGCCGCGACCAGATACGTTTTCATCGACTGCGCCTCGGTGATCGGTTCATCGGAACCCTGCGCGCCGGTGACGATGATCAGCGGCGCGTAACCGTCGTCATAAAGCCGCTTCGCGACATCCAGCCGCCGTGCCAGCGCGGGTTTCGGCGTACCGTCCTCGCGGATGCCCGCGCCGAGCACAATGATCACATCGGCCGCCTCGGGCATGTACGCAGTGGCGGCATGGTACTCGACCAACGCGTACAGCGCGCCTTCGCAGAGCAGAAACACGCCCAGAACAATCAACAGCACCCGGCGAACGCGCCGCCATCCCTTCGATTTTTCTTTTTTCATATCGTCACCTCCCATGTAAAAAGCCGTCGGCAGCGTTGCCGACGGCTTTTTCATACTTGATCAGAACTTCAGCGGGTTGACCTTGATGCCCGGGCCCATCGTGCTGGACAGCACGACCGAGCGCAGGTACGTGCCCTTCGCGCCGGACGGCTTCGCCTTTTGGATCGCGTCCATCAGCACCGTGAGGTTCTCGAGCAGCTTATCGTCGCCGAACGACTTCTTGCCGATCGGGCAGTGGACGATGGCGGTCTTGTCAACGCGGTACTCGACCTTACCGGCCTTGATGTCGTTGATCGCGCGGGCGATGTCCATCGTGACGGTGCCGCTCTTCGGGTTCGGCATCAGGCCCTTCGGGCCAAGCACGCGGCCGAGGCGGCCGACGACGCCCATCATGTCCGGCGTCGCGACGCAGGCGTCAAACCCGAACCAGTTCTCGCCCTGGATCTTGGCGACCATGTCCTCCGCGCCGACGAAATCCGCGCCGGCGTCCTGGGCTTCCTTCGCCTTGTCGCCCTTGGCGAACACGAGCACGCGGACGACCTTGCCGGTGCCGTTGGGGAGCACGACCGCGCCGCGAACCTGCTGGTCCGCGTGCCGCGGAGCGACGCCCAGGCGAACCGAGATCTCGATCGTCTCGTCGAACTTCGCCTTGGCGGTCTGCTTGGCCAGCGCGATCGCCGCGTCGGGATCATACTGCGTCGCGCGGTCGATGGTCTTCGCGCTGTCGATATATTTCTTTCCGTGTTTCATATTGCTTCCTCCCTGTGGTTCAAGCGGTTTTTGGCCTCCCACATACGCTCGTTGTTACGCCTCGACCGTGACGCCCATGCTGCGCGCGGTCCCTGCCACCATGCTCATCGCGGCTTCGATCGAGCCCGCGTTCAGGTCGGGCATCTTCGTTTCGGCGATCTCGCGCAGCTGCTGCTGCGTCAGCTTGCCGACCTTGTCCTTGTTCGGGCGGGCGGACGCGGTTTCGAGGTTCAGCGCCTTTTTGATCAGCACCGGCACCGGCGGGGTCTTGGTGATGAACGTAAAGGAGCGGTCCGAGTAGACTGTGATGATGACCGGGATCACAAGGCCGGCCTGCTTCGCCGTGCGCTCGTTGAACTCCTTGCAGAAACCCGGAATGTTGATGCCGTGCTGGCCCAGCGCCGGGCCGATCGGCGGGGCGGGGGTCGCCTTGGCCGCCTTGACCTGCAGCTTGACCATCGCCGTAACTTTCTTTGCCATGGGTATCCTCCTCTATTTGTGGTGACGCGGAACGTAATCGTTCCTCCCACGCCCGCGGGCGTGCCGCGGGGTCTCAACGCCTCCGGCTGGTTTCGCCGGGGTGATGATGGCCTATTTTTCGCGCTTGATCTGCGAAAACTCCAATTCAACCGGCGTCTCGCGACCAAACATCGTGACCATGACGCGCACGGTCTGGTGCAGCGTGTCGATTTCGTCGACGCGCCCAATGAAATCTTCGAGCGGGCCGGACAGAATGCGCACTTCTTCGCCCAGCGCGATGTCCACACGCATCGTGCGGCACTCCATGCCCATCGTTTCGACCTCTTCGTCGGTCAGCGGGATCGGTTTGGAGCCCGGGCCGACAAAGCCGGTGACGCCGCGCGTGTTCCGCACGACATACCAGGACTCGTCCGTCATGACCATGCGCACAAGCACATAGCCTGGAAAGACCTTGCGCTGCACGGTGCGGCGCTTGCCGTTCTTGATTTCGACGACCTCTTCGACCGGCACGCGGACCTCGGTGATCAGGTCCTGCATCCCGTTGTTCTCGACGGCCTTTTCAAGATTGGCCTTGACCTTGTTTTCATACCCGGAATACGTATGCGCGACATACCATTGCAAGGTATTGCCTTCGCCGTGATCTGCCATTGGATTCCCTTTCCTACGCCGACTTGTGGATCAGCAGAGAGATCAGCCCGGTTGCGCCGAGATCCAGGAAACCAACCACAAGCGCCATCATGACCATGAAGGCGAGCACGATCGCGGTGTAGTTGATCAGATCCTTGCGCGTGGGCCATGTGACCTTCTTGAGCTCGGCGACGGTGTTGCCAAAGGCGTTGGCAATGCGGCGCGGAATACCGGCGATCGCCTTGAGGAATTTACTTCCCTTCTTGGGCGCTTTCTTCTCGGCCTTTTCGGGGAGGTTCTTTTTCTCCGCCTGAGAGGTTTCTGCCTTGGCCATTTTTACACTTCCTTTGCCGTTTCGGAGGCGTCCGTTACCGGGTCTCCTTGTGCGCCGTGTGCTTCTTGCAGAACGGGCAATACTTGCTCAGCTCGATACGGTCGGGGTCGCTCTTTTTGTTTTTGCTGGTGCTGTAATTGCGCTGCTTGCAGTCCGGGCAGGCGAGCGTAATCTTCACGCGGGCGCCGACAGCCATGCGGTAGTCCTCCCTCCATCAGTTTCACAAGAACAAGGCGGGCTGCGCCCACCTTCAAACATGCCCATATAACTTAGCATAATTGTCAAGCCGTGTCAACCAATTTTTGCGTTTTGCGCTGTCCAGTCTGTGCTGTACGGGCCAATTCTTTGGTCCGGCACTCTTTTTCGCCGGCAGCTACGAGGCCGCGCACCGGCAGGCGCGCGACAAACCAAAAGAAGAACCGGCGAAGTCCTCGCCGGCTCTTGGCATTTTCGGACGCGTCCGTCGTATACGACGCGCGCAAGGCATTGTGGAGCGTTCAAACAAGCAAGCGCGGCATCAGTCGGGGTAGTGGCACGTTAAGCAGTCGTCATGTCCGCAGGGCTCTCCCACGAAGCAAAAGCAGTCCGGCTCACCCGCCTCCGCGCATGCATCGCAGCAAATGGACGGTTCTTGGCACATATTGCAGCCGAAATGTTCGCAGGGGTCGTCCATGCTGCACACGCATGCACCTTCCGCTTCTTCACACGCCACGCAGCAGTACTGGCACACCGTGCAGCCGGCGTGATAGCAAAAAAGTTCCATACTGCATTCACAGTCCATCCCCGTCGGACACGCGTCGCAGCACCCGCCGGTATACCCGCATACGACGCAGCCGATATGATCGCAAGGGGTTTCCGAGGTGCAATAGCAGTCTTCCCCTTCTAGATAGCATACAACACAGCAAAAGCCGGGAACGACCAGGCCGCGGAGAAACGGCAGTTCCAATGCCGACTTTTGAATCAGACGCGGCGCCGGATGATCAGCGGTCGGATGGCCGTGGCTCGGGTGAACCCCCGTAAACGGCCGGAGGTTTTGTCCGCCCTCCCACGGTTTGGCGAAGTCCGCCAGCGCGCTGAGGCTTGACGCCACCAACAGAATGGTCATCACGACAGCCAGGATCTTCTTCACGAAAACAACCCCTTCCAAAAACTTCTTGAGCTACCATGTTTTGTATTATATGTAATTGCATACGATAAGTCAACATGCATATTTTGAATGAGATTGTGCATGCTTACAATCCACGGAGCAATTTCGAAAACATGACCTCGGCTGACCAAAACACGCCGATTCTAACCAGAACGAAGCGCCAAGGGATGAAACCCCTTGACGCTCTTTGACATTGTTGCGGCAACCCTGTGCCTGTATCCCTTATACCAATGGAAAATCTTAACGCATCCAAAGCGGCGAGAGATTTTTTCATCCGGCTAGGAGCCGGAACGAGGCGTAGCAGCGCTACGCCGAGTGGAGAGCGACAACGCCGTATGGAAAAAGATCCGCCGCGACGATGC
>JAVBOQ010000238.1:0-12621 GCA_031550455.1 Eubacteriales bacterium | reverse complement strand
AAATCCCAACCCGCCGTGAGGCGAAAAAGAAGGGCTTCCAAAGGGGCAATGCCCCTTTGGCAGGGTCTGGGACGGAGTCCCAGCGTCCCCTCTACGCTTCCGCCTACTCCGCCGCTCGCCGCGCGTACTCGGACAGCAGCCGGACATACGCCTTGTATTGTTCCAGCGAGACATCCGGCGGCGTCTGGTGATCCACGGAAGGGATGTACCGCCCGGAGCGCATCGCGGGCAGTATGCGTTCAAACTCCGCGCGCATCGCGGCTTCGCCCAGGTGCATGACCGTCTTGTCAAACGCGCCGATCGTGAGCAAATCCGGGTAGTTCGCGCGCACACGGTTGATGTCCACACCAGCCTGCCGCTCCAGCGGGAGCACGCCCTCGATACCGGCCTCGAGGAACCACGGAATCAGTGGCTCGACATCGCCGTCGGTGTCGATGAACACCTTCGTGCCCTGCGCCTTGATCAGCGGAACGATCCGCTTGTAAAACGGCAGTAGGAACGTGTCGAAGCAGCTTTTCGAGAGCATCGGCCCGTGGTTGTACGACATGTCCTCGGCAAAGCTCATGAACTCGGGCGTCAGGACGTCGTACATCACTTCCAGGGATTTGATGTGAAACGCCGTGAGCTTTTCGTTCATCTCGAGCATCAGCTCCGGATCATCGTAGAACGCGAACAGGTGGTTTTCAATGCCGAACAGCGTCCGGGGAAACCAGAAAAATCCCTCGAGCGTGTACCAGTAAAAGACATCCCCGCGGTCGTGCGCTGGCTTGGATCGGAGCAGCGAATCGCGCAGGTATGTCAGGTGGGCTTCGTCGAAAAGAAACGGCAGCACCCGCTCCCGGAACGCCTTTTCGCCCTCGAAGATCGGCGCGCCGTGATAAGGGGCGACCGGAATGCCGTGCTTTCGGATCTGTATCCAGTAGTGGTGGTAGGTGTCCAGGCCCAGATGCGCGGCCAGCTCCGCGCGGCCCGTCGGGATGCCCGGCGCTTCCCGCGTCCACCGGCCGGTCGTCTGATCCCACCAGTCCACCCACTCGATCATCGGGAGCCTGTCCACGCGCATATCCCCGGACAGCACGCGCGCGACGCGTTCACGGTTGGTCATCGGTGCCCCTCCTATATTTCCGAGCATTAATGACGCTCGCCTTTTTCATTGATGGTAGGGGAAAAGGCGGGATGTGTCAATAGAGAAAGGACATAATTATGCGATCACAGCGCGTCATTCTCGACACGGCATCGGATCCGACCGCGACGAAACCGGAGCGCCCGGGCTTGATTGGGCCCGATCAGATTCTTCGGATGCGGATGCCGCCGGACGCGATTGGCGACGCGATCGACGCGATGTGGGAGGCGTAGGAAACCATATGACACACAGGGAACGGTTTTTGAAGACGTATCTGTTTGAGCCGGTAGACCGTGTGCCGGTGTACTTTTTCGGCGCATGGACCGAAACGAAAAAGCGGTGGATCCGCGAGGGATTCACCGGCGGAATGAACGTTCCGATCGACGAAGGGCCGCAACTGCCCGGCATGGATCCGGACTGGGAAACCGGCATGTGGGGCGCGCACGGCTCCGCGTACCTCGGCCCGTTCGGCGACGTGGAGCCGAAGGTGTTGGAGGATCGCGGTGAAACGCGCGTCGTGCGGAACGGCATCGGCAAGGTGGAACTGATCCGCGCGGACGGCGGATCCATTTCCCATGTGCTCGAGTTTCCGTTGAAGCCGACGCGTGAATCCTGGCAGAGGTTCCGCCGCTACCTCGACCCGGCTCACGGCAAGCGGCATCCCGACAATATGCGCGAGGTCATCGCCGCCCGGAACGGAAAGGACATCGTCACCGGCTTCCTGGGCGGCAGCCTGTACGGCTGGCTCCGGGACTTCATGGGCGTCGAGCAGCTTTCGTACCTGATGTACGACGACCCGGCGCTGTTGTCCGAAATGGTCGAAACGGTCGCGGATCACTTCATGGCGCTGCTGTCCCCGGTGTTGGAGACGATGAAAACGGAGTTTGTCTCTGTGTTTGAAGACTGCTGCGGCTCCCATGGCCCGCTGTTTTCGCCGTCGGTCTACCGCGAGATATTCGATCCGCATTACAGGCGGCTTTTGAAGTTCTACAAGGACCGCGGGGTGCCGCTCGCGCTGATCGACAGCGACGGCATGGTCGAGCCGCTCGTGCCCTGCTGGCTGGAATCCGGGTTTGACATCATCTTTCCGGTCGAGGTCGGCAAATGGGGCGCGAACCCGGGCGACATGCGCCGGAAGTTCGGCGCGAACCTGCGCATGTTCGGCGGCGTGGACAAACATTTCATCCACGGCGATGAGGACGCGCTGCGCGGGCATCTTCAGTCCCTTTTGCCGGAGACAAGGCGCGGTGGCCTGATCCCGATCCCGGATCACCGGATTCCGCCCGACGTGTCGTTCGAACAGATGATGCGCTACATTCGGGTGTTTCACCAGGTGTTCAACGGGTAACCGGAAGGGACGGTTTCGTCCCTTCCCGATCCGCGCCGCGTTGCGAAGGACGCACGCCAAGCTACTTGGTGTCCTCTGACCAAAGACTGTTTTCAGAAACTGCCGTTACTTTAACTTCTCCTCGATAAACTTCGCCAGCGCGAACGCGTCCTTTTCGATTTCCCGCTGATCAGGGCCTTCGATCATCACGCGCACCAGCGGTTCGGTGCCGGACACGCGCACCAGCGTGCGCCCGCGGCCCTCGTATTTTTTTTCAAGGTCGGCGATGCGCGCGGCGATCTCGGGGTGCGCGGCGAACGCCTCTTTTTTTGTTTCGGCCACGCGCGCGCTGACCGTCGCCTGCGGCAGCGGCCGCATGACCCGCGCGATACGCGACAGCGACTGCTTGGCCTGCGCGACGATGCACATCAATTGAATGCCGGTGATGATGCCGTCGCCGGTGGTGTTGTGTTCGAGGAAGATTACGTGACCGCTCTGCTCGCCGCCGAGGGTGTAATGGTCGGCCAGCATCTTTTCGAGCACATACCGGTCGCCGACCTTGGTGCGTAGCAGCGTGACGCCGTGCTCCTTCATCGCGAGCTCAAGGCCCATGTTGCTCATCACCGTCGCGACCAGCGTGTTTTTTGAGAGCTTGCCCTCTTTTTTCATGTGCACCGCGCAGATCGCCATGATCCGGTCGCCGTCGACCAACTGTCCGCGGTCGTCCACGGCGATCAGGCGGTCGGCGTCGCCGTCGAACGCAAGCCCGGCGTCCGCGCCCAGCTCGCAGACCAGCTCCTGCAGCCGCGATGGGTCGGTCGACCCGCAGTTCTCGTTGATGTTCGTGCCGTCCGGCTCATGGTAGAACGCGCTCACCGTCGCGCCAAGCTCGGAAAACGCCTGCGGCGCGACCTGTGACGCGGCGCCGTGGGCGCAGTCGAGCACGATGTGCAGCCCGTCGAGCCGACACGACGCGGTGCTCTTTACAAAATCGATGTACTGCCGCGCGGCGTTTAACTGCCTGACCGGGCGGCCGACGGCCTTCCCGACGGGCTTCGGCCCGCCGTCCAGCCCCTTTTGGATCATTTCCTCGATCTTGTCCTCGATCGCGTCGGGCAGCTTGTACCCGCGCCCGTCGAAGAACTTGATGCCGTTAAACTCCACGGCGTTGTGCGACGCCGAGATGACGACGCCCGCGTCCGCCTCGTACAGCCGCGTCAGGTAGGAAATGCCGGGCGTCGGCAGCACGCCGAGCAGCACGGCCCGCGCGCCCTGGGAGCAAACGCCCGCGACGAGCGCGGCCTCGAGCATTTCGCCCGATATGCGCGTGTCGCGGCCGATCAGGATCGTCGGCCGGTGTACGGACGACGCGAGCACGCGCGCGCCCGCCTGGCCAAGTTGGTATGCCATCTCGCACGTCAATTCGGTGTTCGCCACGCCGCGCACGCCGTCGGTGCCAAAAAGTCTCGCCATAGGGCTCCTTTCAGGGAGAGTGTCGAAAGGGTACCGTAGCGGAGGACGGGGGCCAAAGGGCGCCGCCCTTTGGAATCCTGCTTAAGGGCCATTGGCCCTTAAGAATCCCATTCTGGGTGGGAACACGAAAATTGCATCTCGCCGCGAGGCGAAAAGCAGGGTTTCCAAAGGGGTTTAACCCCTTTGGCAGGGTCCGGGACGGCGTCCCGGCGTCCCGCTTCCTCTCACGCCCACCACATGCCCGCCCTGTCCTCGAACAGCATCGCGTCTTTCAGGAACGCGACCGCCTTTTCGAGGCCCTCCGCGACTGACATCAGGCTGTCCTCGTGCTCGATCGACACCGCGCCTTCGTAGCCGATCAGGCGCAGCGTCGACATGGTATCGCGCCAGACCTGCATGTCGTGGCCATAGCCGACGGTGCGGAAAATCCAGCTTCTCGCGCTCTCGTCGCCGTAGTGCTTTGTGTCGAGCACGCCGTTGACATCGCTGTTGAGCCGGTCAATCCGGACATCCTTCGCGTGGAAGTGGTACACCGCGCCGCGCATCGCCCGAAGGGCCGCGACCGGATCGACACCCTGCCAGAACAGGTGGCTGGGGTCAAAGTTCGCGCCGATCGCCGGGCCGACGGCGGCGCGCAGCTTCAGGCACGTGTCCGGGTTGTAGACGCAGAATCCGGGATGCATCTCCAGCGCGATCTTTGTCACACCGTGCGACGCGGCCTTTGCGGCGGCCTTTTGCCAGTACGGAACCAGCACGTCGTCCCACTGATAAGCCAGCACGTCCAGGAAGTCCGGCGGCCACGCGCAGGTGACCCAGTTCGGCGTCCGGTCGGACGGACACCCGCCCGGGCAGCCCGAGAACGTCACGACCGTGTCGACGCCGAGCGCTTCCGCGAGCGCGCACGCGTCCTCAAAATCCTCGTTTGACGCGCGGGCGAACGCCGGATCCGGGTGCACGCCGTTGCCGTGCGCGGACAGCGCCGCGATCGAAAGGCCGCTGTCCGCGATCGCGGCCTTGAACGCGCCGAGCTTCGCCGCGTCGCCGAGCAGCGCCTTCGGGTCGCAGTGCGCCTTGCCCGGATATCCGCCGCAGCCGATTTCTACCGCCTGCACGCCGAGCTTCGCGAGGTACGCGCACGCGTCGGAAAGCGACTTTTGGCCAAGCAGCACCGTAAAAACGGAAAGTTTCATGGGTGTTCCTCCCGAACAGGCGGCCGTCAGGCGAACCGGATGCCCGCTTCGGCCTGCTCTCTATGATACCGTTCCAGCAGACGTTTGATGCGGTCGAGCGGATTTAACAGGCGATTCAGGCTGTGGTCGTGGTTCAGCGTCGCGATGATGAACGACACGTACTTGGACATGTCCGCCTCGATGAACCACGGCGCCTGGCGAAGATCCGGGCGCAGGTAGTTGAGGTTTGTACCCAGCACGTTGGTGATGATGCCGTCTTCGACTGCCTTGTTGAACGCGTCAAGCCCGTTGGTGAAGAACGCGAACGTTCCCGCGGCGAAAATGCGGTTCGCCCTGCGCGCCTTTAACTCGCGCGCGAGGTCGAGCACGGATTCGCCGGTGGAAATGATGTCGTCCGCGACGATGATGTCCTTGCCCTCGACGCTGTCGCCGAGGTACTCATGCGCGACGATCGGGTTGCGCCCGTTGACGACGCGCGTGTAATCGCGCCGCTTGTAAAACATGCCAAGGTCAAGCCCGAGCACGGTCGAGTAATAGATGTTCCGCCCGATCGCGCCTTCGTCGGGCGAGATGATCATCATGCTTTCCTTGCTGATGTTCAGGTCGTGCACCTCGCGGAACAGCGCCTTGAGCATCTGGTAGGTCGGGTGCACGGACTCAAAGCCCATCAGCGGAATGGCGTTCTGCACGCGCGGGTCGTGCGCGTCGAACGTGATGATGTTGGTCACGCCCATGTTTTCGAGTTCCTGCAGCATGATCGCGCAATCCATCGACTCGCGGCTGGTGCGGCGGTGCTGGCGGCTCTCGTACAGGAACGGCATGATCACGGAGATCCGGCGCGCTTTGCCGCCGACCGCGCCGATGACGCGCTTCAAGTCGGCGTAGTGCTCGTCCGGCGACATGGGCACCATGCGCCCGTACATCTGGTATTCGATCTGATAGGCGGTGACGTCGCTGATGATGTAGAGGTCGTACCCGCGCACGCTCTGCTTGAGAATTCCCTTGCCTTCGCCGGTGCCAAACCGAGGGCAGTGCACATCCAGAAGGAACGAATCGCGCATATAGCCCGGGGTTGTCTGCAGTTGCCCGTCCTCCATGGACTCTTCCCGCTCCGTGCGCCAACGCGTCAGATACTCGTTGACCCGCCTGCCCAGCGTCTCGCACCCCGGCATCGCGATGATCCCCAGCGGAGCGATCGGCGCGGTGGTGAAGGCGTCCAGGCTGGCGTTCGGCTGATCGGCCATGTTCCTCAACCCTTTCGTTGGATTTTCGACTCTAGTATAGCATGGCCGGGCGGGTTTTGTCGATTCATCGGAAGGAGGCGCCGGGCATTACGCATGAACAGGCAGGGCCACATGGCGAACGGCCGCCATGCCCAAAATCAAGCGCGAGCGGTCCGCGCGCACCGCCGCGCCGGTCATCGGTTCCAGGGCGCTCGCCTACCTTCCCGCCCGGAAGTGTTCGACCGCGTTCGCGACCTTTTCCAGGAACGCGTCCTCGCCGAACCGGTTGATCTTGAAGAACACCGCCTGGCTGCCGCCGGAAGCGATCGCGATCAGGTACATTTCGTCGCTGTCGCCCATCAGCGTAATGTTTGCGCTGACTCGGTTGCCGCCGGTCCAACTGTACCGTTCGTATACCCGTACGGCGCACCGGACGCCTTTGATCGTATGTTCGCCGGACGCCTCGAGCGTCGCGGAAATGCTCCCGCCGATTTCCCGGTCAATGGCACGGAGCACCTGATCAAAATCGCCGCGCAGCCTGCATGTGTATTTGCTCATGCGATCACCTCCCACGCTTTGTGTCTGTACCGTACCATGGATCCGGGCGCGTGCCAACGGCAAGCCGCCGAAAACCTCATTTGAGGGCATGATTTCATCGTTTGTGGATTGCGCGCCGGACAATTCCGTCGTATCATGGAACCTGCGGAAACCACCATTCAAATGAAACGGAGAATGCCCATGTATAAGTATGCCGACCAGACCGCGTTCGATCCGTCTTTGCCCTTTTACAAAGGAAACCTGCACTGCCACTCGACGGTGTCCGACGGCAGGCAGACCCGCGAGGCGCTGCGCGAAAAATACCGCGCCGCCGGGTACGGCTTTCTGTGCTACAGCGACCACGAGATGTATACCGACTTAACGGCGCTGGAAACAGAGGATTTCATCACGTTGCCGGGCGTCGAGTGGAGTTGCGCGCCGAAAAATGTTTTGGCGCACACGATCACGCACCACATGCACGGCGTCGCGGGGACGCGCGCGATGCTGGAAGCCGCGGCGGAGAGGCCGTTTCGGGACGGCGAGGTGCTGCCGCGGCTGACGTTCAAGGGCACGGAAACACCGGCGGAGATGCGCGCGTATGTCGCGGCCCGCGGTTGCCTGACGATTTACAACCATCCGGTGTGGTCCTGCGCCACGCCCGAAGACATCGGCGCGCTCGAAGGCTACACCGCGATCGAGGTGTACAACAACGGCTGCGAGCTTGAAAACCGCACCGGTTTCGCGGCCTATCATTGGGACAGACTGCTGACCGCCGGGCGGCGCATCTTTGGCGTCGCGACGGACGACAACCACAACCGGTCGATCCCCGATGATTCGTGCGGCGGCTGGATTATGGTCAACGCGCCGGTTCTGACGCGCGAGGCGGTCACCGGGGCGATCGCCGCGGGCCGGTTCTACGCGTCCACGGGCCCGGTGATCCGGAACTATGGCATCGCGGGCGGCGAAGTGTTTGTCGAGTGCGGCCCGGTGCACCACATTCATGTCGTCGCGGGCGGCATCATCGGCGCGGGCCGCTCGTTCTGGAGCGCGGACGGGCGGGATTCCCTGACCGGCGCGCGGTTTGCACTGGGCGGACACGAGCGGTATGTGCGCATCGAATGCGTCGCCGGAAACGGCGCGATCGCGTGGAGCAATCCGATGTACCCGGCGGAAGGGTGAGGCGGCGGTATCGCCTTCGGGGCTCCTCCTCTTTTCCTTTCGGAGTTGGAACAAAATGGCGCTTGTGTCGTGTCTAAGGATTGAACCCTCGCGCGATCAATCCCAAAGGAGATGAACACCATGCGCATGATGACCCGCTTGCTTGCGACGGCGCTGGCCCTGCTGCTCTGCGCCGCGCCGTTGGCCGCGCGCGCCGCGTCGCCCGCGCAGTCGCGCCCGCCTCTGATCCTGGCGTCGGAAGGAGACGCGCCCGTCCTGACCTTTCGCAGGCAGGCGAATTTAATCGAACAGGGCACGCGCTCCGGCACGCTGATGGAACTGTACGCCGACAAGTCGCTTTTGATTTACGCACTCTACGCAACGGAAGATGGAGATGCGTCCGTATTGCTTTACACGGGCGGCATTACGGACGAGGCATACCGGACGGTGGCGCGGACGCTGCGCGACGGAGGTTTTTTTGAGTTGCCCGAATGGATCGAAACCTTTGTGCTGGACGGGGACACGGTAAAATTGACCGCGTCCACGGAACAAGGCGCGCACACGGTCGGCGCTTACTCGCCGGACGGCACGCCCTTCGGAGAGATTGTGCGGGCGATCGAGGAACTGCTCGGCGCATATAAACAGCACACGGGCCAGTGAACGACCGGGAGGCGCAGATGAAATTCGTCACCAGCTACAGCTTCGGCAAGGACAGCGCGCTTGCCCACTACCGGATGGCGCGGGCCGGGCATGAACCCGTCGCGCTGCTGACCGCGTTTCACACCGGGCGCAACCGCAGTTGGTGGCACGGCATTCCGCCCGATCTGATGGAGGCCGTGGCGCAAAGCCTCGGCCTCCCGCTGATCCTGTGCGCGTGCGGGCCCGAGGACTACGGCGAGGGCCTGGAATCCGGCCTCCGAAAGGCAAAGGCCATGGGCGCGGAAACATGCGTCTTCGGCGATATCGACATCGAGGCGCACGCGGATTACGACCGCGCACGCTGCGAGGCCGCCGGCATTTCCTGCGAACTGCCGCTGTGGCAGGGCGGCAGGGAGCCGCTGCTTCAGGAATGCCTTGCCTCAGGGTTCAAGCCGATGATCAAAACCATTCGGTCGGACATTCTGGACGAATCCTTGCTGGGGCGGACGCTCACGCCGGCCCTTGCGAAAAAAATCGCCGCCGCAGGCGCGGACATCTGCGGCGAAAACGGAGAGTACCATACCTTTGTGTTTGACGGGCCGCTGTTTCGCCGGCCGGTACGCGTGCAAAATTTCGGCGTCGTTGACCTTGGCGCGTACAAGACGGTGGACATCAGGCTTTTACATGAAGAAAATGTGCCGTCGTGAGGCGAAAAGCAGGGTTTCCAAAGGGGTTTAACCCCTTTGGCAGGGTCCGGGACGGAGTCCCGGCGTTCCCACCTCGCCATCCTCCGCCTCACGCCTCCTTGCCGGCCTCCCCGCCCGCGTCCGCCCCGCACGCTTTGCCGATCGCCTCGGTCAGCCGGTCGATGCCCGTTCCGTCCTCGGACGACACGGGAATCACTTCCCAGGGCTGCACCTGCATCGTGCGGCAGATCGCCATTACGCGCGCCTGCCGCTGGGCGCGGCTGATCTTGTCCGCCTTCGTCGCGACGACGGTGTACGGAATGCCCGAGGCGAGCAGGAACTGGTGCATGCCGACATCTTCGCCGGTCGGGTCGTGCCGGATGTCGCAAAGGTGCAGCACATGCGAAAGAAGGCCCGAATCCGCGAAATAGCCCTCGAGCATGTTGGACCACGCGAGCCGTTCGCTCTTTTGCACCTTCGCGAAGCCGTACCCGGGCAGGTCGATCAGGTGAAAATCGTCGTTGATCCGGAACACGTTGAGCAGCCGCGTCTTGCCGGGCGTCGCCGACACCTTGGCCAGCCGCCCGTTGGCGCACAGCTTGTTGATCAGCGACGACTTGCCGACGTTGCTGCGCCCGGCGATCGCGATTTCCGGCAGGCCGATGCCTTCATAATTGGCGTAGCGCGCAAGCGATGTGACGAATTTTGCGCGTTTAATGTCCATCGCGCGCCTCGCTGACTTTGCCCGACTGCGCGGGTATCGGCATCCACCGCGCGGGCTTCTGCGTCAGCGCGAAGGACAGCGCCTCGTCGACGCGGTCGATCGCCTGAATCCTGAGCTGCGCGCGGACAGGCTCCGGGATGTCCGTAAGGTCGGGCTGGTTCTCGCGCGGCAGCAGGATGTCCAGGATGCCCGCGCGGTGCGCGGCCAACAGCTTTTCCTTGATGCCGCCGACCGGCAGCACGCGGCCGCGCAGCGTGATTTCGCCGGTCATCGCGACGTCCTGCCGCGCCGGGATGCCGGTCAGCGCGCTGACCAGCGACACGGTCAGCGTCACGCCGGCCGACGGGCCGTCCTTGGGCACCGCGCCCTCCGGCACGTGAATGTGCGCGTCGCGCGTCTTGTGAAAATCTGGTTCCAGGCCGAATTCGGCCGCGTGCGCGCGGACATAGCTCATTGCCGCGTGCGCGCTTTCTTTCATGACGTCGCCGAGCTGGCCGGTCAGCGTCAGGCCGCCGTTGCCCGGCATGATCGTCGTCTCGACCGCCAGCGTGTCGCCGCCGAACGGCGTGTAGGCAAGGCCCGTCGCGACGCCGATTTCGGGCTGTTTTTTTTGCGTATCGCGCCGGAAACGCGCCGGGCCGAGCAGCGTCTGAAGGTCTGCCGGTTGGATCGTCACCTGCGCGACGCCCTCATCCAGAATGCGGCAGGCCACCTTGCGCAGCAGCGACGCGATCGCGCGCTCCAACTGGCGCACGCCCGCCTCGCGCGTGTATCCGGCGATCAGGTCGCGGATCGCGCGGTCGGAAACCACAGCCTGTTTTTTCGTCAGCCCGTGCTCGCGAAGCTGCTTGGGCAGCAGATGCCTTTTCGCGATCATCAGCTTCTCTTCTTCGGTATACCCGGGCAGCCGGATCAGCTCCATCCGGTCGAGCAGCGGCGCGGGGATGTCGTCCGCGCTGTTGGCGGTCGTCAAAAACAGCACCTGCGACAGGTCGAACGGCAGTTCCAGATAATGGTCGCGGAATGCGGCGTTCTGCTCCGCGTCGAGCACCTCGAGCATCGCGGACGCAGGATCGCCGTGGAAGTCGTGCGACATTTTGTCAATTTCGTCAAACAGGAACACCGGGTTGACCGTGCCCGCCTGCTTGATGCCGTACAGGAGGCGGCCCGGTATCGCGCCGATGTACGTGCGCCGGTGGCCGCGTATTTCCGCTTCGTCCCGGACGCCGCCGAGCGACATCTGCACAAACTTGCGGTCGAGCGCGCGGGCGACGGATTTCGCGATCGACGTCTTGCCCACGCCCGGCGGGCCGACGAGGCACAGAATCGGGCCCTTGAGGCTGCCCTTCATCCGGCTGACGGCCAGGTATTCGAGGATGCGCTCCTTGACCTTTTCGAGCCCGTCATGGTCTTCGTCCAGCACGCGGCGCGCGCGCTTTAAGTCCAGCTTGTCCCGAGTCGTCTTGCCCCACGGCAGGTCGAGGATCCACTCGATGTAGCTGCGCGTCACGCCGATTTCGGGCGAGCCGGGCGACATCCGCGACAGGCGGCCGAGCTCGCGTTCGACCTTCTCTTTCGCCTCCGCGTTCAGCGGCGTTTTGGCAAGCCTGGCGCGCAGATCCTCTACGTCGTTGGCCTCGCGGTCGCCAAGCTCGGTCTGGATCGCCTTGATCTGCTCGCGCAGGAAATAGTCTTTCTGGTTTTTTTCGATTTGCGTCCGGACGCGCTGCTGCACCTGCTTTTCGATCGTCGTCAGCTCCGCCTCGCGCGCCAGGATGCCGCACAGCGCCTCGAGCCGGTCGGAAACGTCGCGCAGTTCCAGCACGCGCTGCCGGTCGTCGATGCGGGTCAGCACATTCGCGGCGATGACGTCGGCCAACTGGGACGGCTCGTCAACGCCGAGCACCGAGGTGATCGTCTCGTTCGCGATGCGGCCGCTGGACTTCGAATACGCCTCGAAAAACGAGTGCGTCGTTCGCATCAGCGCCGCCAGCTCCATTTCACCTGCGCGGCAGAGGTCGGGCAGCGCCGCGATGTCCGCCAGCAGGAACGGCTCCTGCTCGTCGAGGGATTCAAGCCGCCCGCGCTGCAGCCCTTCGACCAGCACGCGGATGTTGTCGCCCGGCAGTTTCAGCACCTGTTTGACCCTGGAGATCGTGCCGACCTTGTAAAGATCCGAAAGCCCCGGATCGTCGTCGCCCGCGTCGTGCTGCGCGACGAGGAAAACCGTCTGATCCTCCACCAGCGCGCGCTCAAGCGCAGCCAGCGATTTCTTCCGCCCGACGTCAAAGTGCAGCACCATATGCGGAAACACCACCAGCCCGCGCAACGGCAGTACGGGCAGGCGTTCAACGGTCGTTTTTCTTCTGGCCATGGCGTATCCTCCTGTAACCCCGGATGTTCCGATTGAGGCATTATAATGGAAAGCGCGGCGGACGTAAAGGCGAACGCGATTTTTTGTCGTTGGAGGCGGGAAGGGGACGCCAAAGGGCTCCGCCCTTTGGAATCCCGCTTAAGGGCCTAAGGCCCTTAAGAATCCCT
>JAVBOQ010000174.1:0-8578 GCA_031550455.1 Eubacteriales bacterium | reverse complement strand
GACGAGGTCGCGGGTCAGCTCGTCGAACTTCGCGCGGGTCAGCGTCATGTCGAGGTGCTTCGGGCCGTTCGCGTCGGCGGTGATGAACGGCAGGTTGATGTTCGCGCTCATCACGCCGGACAGCTCGATCTTCGCCTTTTCCGAGGCTTCCTTCAGGCGCTGCAGCGCCATGCGGTCCTTGCGCAGGTCGACGCCGTCGCTCTTTTTGAACGATTCCGCGATGTAGTCGATGACCCGCTGGTCAAAGTCGTCGCCGCCGAGCCGCGTGTTGCCGTTGGTCGCGAGCACCTCGAACACGCCGTCGCCGATTTCCAGCAGCGAGACGTCGAACGTGCCGCCGCCCAGGTCGTACACCAGGATCTTCTGGCTGCCCTGCTTGTCAAGGCCGTAGGCGAGCGACGCGGCCGTCGGCTCGTTGATGATGCGCAGCACTTCGAGCCCCGCGATGCGGCCCGCGTCCTTGGTCGCCTGACGCTGGCTGTCGTTAAAGTACGCCGGCACGGTGATGACCGCCTGCGTGATGGTCTGGCCGAGGTAGCCTTCCGCGTCCGCCTTCAGCTTTTGCAGGATGAACGCCGAGATCTCCTGCGGCGTATAGCCTTTTCCGTCGATCGTCACGCGGTGGTTTGTGCCCATCTCGCGCTTGATCGAGCTGATCGTCCTGTCCGGGTTGGTGACGGCCTGACGCTTCGCGACCTGGCCGACCAGGCGCTCTCCGTCTTTGGTGAACGCGACGACCGACGGCGTGGTGCGCGCGCCTTCTGCGTTCGCGATGACGATCGCCTCGCCGCCTTCCATGACCGCGACGCAGGAATTGGTGGTGCCAAGGTCAATGCCGATGATTTTGCTCATAGTTGGTTCCTCCTCATTATTTCAAAAGCTTGTTGGCTGATGTATCTATGTCAATCGCGGTCAATCCGCGGGGACGACGCGCACCATCGCGTGCCGGATGACGCGGCTCTGCGTCCTGTATCCTTTTTGCAGCACGGTGCAGACGGTTCCGGGCTCGCCCTCGGACGGGTCGGCCTGCATCACGGCGTTCTCCAGCTCCGGGTCGAACGGTTCGCCGACGCGGTCGATCACCGATACGCCGCGCTTTTCGAGTGCCGACAGCATCTGTCGGTAGACCATCTCCACGCCGTCGCGCATCGCGGTCTTTTCCTTTTCGGCCGCCAGCGCCCTTTCGAGGTTGTCGATCACCGGCAGCATCAGCGCGATCGTCTCGCGCGCGCCGTCGTCCCATGCCTCGGTGCGGATTGCGCTGTTGCGGCGGCGGAAGTTCTCGAACTCGGCCTTGATCCGCTGCGCCATGTCCAGGTATTCGTCACGCTCGCGCAGCGCCGCCGCCAGCAGGTCGTCCTGCTGCGCTTCGGCGTTGTCCACAGCCTCGTTTGCGGTTTCGTTCACCGGCTCGTCCCGAATCTCCGTCTCCACACTCTTATCCTTCTTCTCTTTCGGTCGCATGTGTCTGCCTCTCCTCTATTTACGTTCCGCCGTCCCTCAGCAACTCCGCCAGCGCCTTGCTCATGTAGTCGAGCACCGGGATGACGCGGGCGTATTGCATCCGGGTCGGGCCGATGACGCCGATCGTGCCGGTGGTGTCGTCGCCGATCCGGTAGGTCATCGAGACGACCGAGCAGTCGCTGGTTTCCGGCATCCCGGTTTCGTCGCCGATGCGGATGGTGAAGGCCATCTTCGGCGCGGCCTGCATCAGCCGGATCAGCTTGTCGCGCGTTTCGAGCACCGACAGCACCGCGCGCGCCTTCTCCGCGTCCGAATATTCCGGGTAGTGCAGCAGGTTCGACCGCCCGCCGATCATGATGTCCTTGTGGTCGGCGTCGGAATGTTCGACCGCCGCCAGCACCGTCCGGAGCACGGCGCGGTGCTCATGAAACGCTTCGCTGATCCGTATGATTTTCTCGCGCGCCTCGTCGAGCGTCATGCCGGCCAACTGCTCGGTCAGCATCTTGCTGATCTCGTGCAGGTGATCCGGCGTAAGGCCGCCGTCGACGCGCAGCACCGCGTCCTTTAGGATGCCCAGATCCGTGACCAGAATCAGCAGCGCGGCGGTCTCCGATACCGGCACGAGCTGCACGTACCGGATGCGCACATGCTGCGCTTTCGGCGCGGTGACGACTGCGGTGTAACGCGTTACGTCGGAGATCGCCTGCGCGGCGCTTTGGATCACGTCCTCCACCTGCCTCGCGCGGCGGTCAAAATGAACGCGCAGCCGCATCGCTTCGTCGGGCGGCAGCTCGGTCGACCCGCGCAGCAGGTTTTCGACGTACAGCCGGTATGCCCGCGCGGACGGAATCCGACCCGCGGACGTATGCGGCTGGTCAAGGTATCCAAGCTCCTCCAGGTCGCTCATCTCGTTGCGGATCGTCGCGCTTGACAGCCCGCCGATGTCGTGCTTCTTGGAAATGGTGCGCGAGCCGACCGGCATCGCCGTCATGATGTAGTCGTCGATGATCGCCATCAGGATGCGCGTTTTTCTTTCATCCATCGGCACAGCCGCCCGCCTCCTCTCCAGGTTGTTAGCACTCTTATCGTTCGAGTGCTAAAGAACGGTCAAAGAATAGCATGTTTGACATTCTTTGTCAATAGGTAAAAGAAGGTCAAATAAAGTTTTCCGGTTTATTTCTTTTTAATGCGCGGCGACAAGATCGACCGCCGAGATCTCGGGCGGGTTGTAAAAGCGCGGCACATCCGCGTAGATTTGCAGGCCGCGGGAGACGATCAGCGCCGTGCCGCCGACGCGGTACAGCCCGCCCGCGTAACGCGGGAACCAGCCCTGATCCGGCGCGTACAGCCCGTTGATCAGCAGCGGTACGCGGATCATCCCGCCGTGCGTATGCCCGGACAGCACCAGATCGTACCCGCGCCGGCTGAATAGTTCGACAGGGTCCGGGCGGTGGGACAGCAACACCGTGAACACAGCGGGGGATACGCTGCCGAACGGCGCGAGCCACGTGTCGTACGCCTCCTTGCGCGAATACACCGGATCGATCAGCCCGTCAAAACGGATGGTCTGGCCGCGTATGTTTATGTCGGTCGTTTCGCCCTCGAGAACCGTCACGCCGAGGTCGCGGATCGCCCGGACGATCGCCTCCGCGTCTCCCCAGTATTCGTGATTCCCCGCGACATACAGGCACGGCGCGAGCGCGGTAAGGCCTGAAAGAAGCCGCGCCGCGCCGTCAAACGGCGACCGGTCGTCCGCGATGTCGCCGACGAGGCAGACGACGTCCGGTTTTAACGCCGCGACGCGGTCGATCAGCGGTTCCTGCGCCTCGCCGAAGACCTGGCTGTGCAGGTCGGTGATCAGGACGAGGCGGATCGGCTCCCGGTTGGTCAGTTTTTCGGACACGATTCGGTACGCGCGGACGGTGAGCCCGTCGTTCAGTCCCAGCGCCACAAAGACAGACAACGCGAACAGCAGGCCCGCGACGACCATGACGCGGCGCCGCCAGCGGCGGTGTTTCCGCCACCAGGCGGCGGAGGTGTCCGGCACGAAACCAGCTCCTTCCGGCAAACTGCCAACATCATAACAAAAGGCGGCGGATTGCTCCGCCGCCGCCCCCTGGTTAGGCGCGCCTGAATGCGTATCAGCCGTTCCCCTCGGCAAATTCACGCAGCGTCGACATGATCGACTCCGCGAGCCTGCGCGCCTCCGGCGTGTCCGCCGGCGCGAATGTAAACGTCACCTTCATCGAGAAATACTCGCTGTTCAAAACGCCGACATAGGCCTTCTCGGCAGGCTGGTCGGCCAGCACATACGACGCGCCGCCAAACTGCACCAGTTCGGCGTTGGCATAGCCCGCGTCGGCCTGCATATCCTTCAAGATCGCGTCCGCAGCCTTCCCGTCGTAGGGGGACAGCGAAAGCCGCATTGTCATCTTCGTCTCGGGATCCTCGGCCAGAAGCCCTTCCGGCGCTTCCTTTTCCGACGCGATCTTCCAGTTTGTCGGCAGGAAAATTTCCATCGCGCTTTCGCGCACCCGCACCCAGAGACCGTCATAGTTCGGCTGCCACGCCTCCGCGGCCGCCGCACCGGCAATCAAAACACAGACAAAGAGTATGGCAAGCCCTCGTTTTTTCATTTCCAATCACCTCCCGGTATCGTTTGGACGGCGCGCGCGTCAAAAAGTTCCATCATTCCATCAGTTCGACCATCACGCGGTTCTGCAGGTCGAGCCCGCGCCGCGTCAGCCATACGCGCTCGTCGTCCCATTCCATCAGTCCGCGGTCGCGCAGCCTTTTCAGCTTGTCCTTGAATTGGTCATACAGCGCCTGTTCGCCCCACGGAATGCCTTCGACAAGCCGGAGCCCCAGCATCAGCCGCTCGAACCGCGCCTCGCTGTCGGTCACTTCGGATTCCTCGTCGCGCTCGCCGCGCAGGTAGCCGTCGATCGTCCGCGCGTTCGCCCAGCGGTGGTTCTGAATCAGCGAGTGCGCCGCGCAGCCGACGCCCAGATAGTCGCGCCGCAGCCAGTAGCCGAGGTTGTGCCGGCATTCCAGCCCGGGTTTCGCATAGTTGGAAATCTCATAGCGCGGCAGCCCGGCGTCTTCCAGCATCCACAGCGCGTCGTCGGCCATCTCGCAAAGCGCGTCCTCGCCGGGCAGAAGCTCCGGGCGGCTGCCATACCGGTCAAAGAAAGGCGTGCCCTCCTCGACGATCAAACTGTACGCGGACACATGCTCCGGCGACAGCGTGAGCGCGGCGGACAGGGTTTCCCGAAAGTCGGGCGGCGTCTGCCCAGGCAGGCCGAACATCAGGTCAATGTTGATGTTTTGAAAACCCACGGCGCGCGCCGCGCGAACCGAATGTTCGACGTCCTCCCAGCGGTGGACGCGGCCGAGCGTTTCGAGCAGCGCGTCCTGCCGCGCCTGCGCGCCGAACGACAGCCGGTTGACGCCGGCCGCCCGCAACGCTTCCAAAGCGCGCGCGTCCACCGTGCCCGGGTTCGCCTCGACGGTGATTTCGGCGTCCGGCGCGATCGCAAACCTGTTGTGCGCCGTTGACAACAAATCCGAAAGCAGCGCGACCGGCAGCACGGTCGGCGTGCCGCCGCCGATGAAAACCGTGCCGACTGACAGCCCTTCCGCGCGCGCCATTTCGGCCTTCATCGCATGGACGACGGACGTATAACTCTCCGCACGGCCCGGATAGGAGGCAAAGTCGCAGTAAGCGCACTTCGCCGCGCAAAACGGGATGTGCAGGTATAAACCGATCGCGGGCATCACGCGGGCTCAGTTCGGACGGTACGCCACGCCGTCCAACATGACGAGGCAGGCGTCGTCCAGGAAATCCGTCGTCGCGGTCATGCGCGCCGGCGCGCCTTCCGGCGGAAAGAACTCGGCAAACACGCTCCGCGCGGCGTCAAAGTCGTCCAGCGAGCGCAGGTACAGCGTGACCTTTACCAGATCGGCGAGCGACGCGCCGACGGACGCGAGCGTCTCCTGCATGCGAATGAAGACCACGCGCGTCTGGTACGCGGCGTCGCGCAGCTCAAACCCGCCCGCGTGATGCGCCAGAAAGATAAAATCCCCGGCGACCACGCACGACGCGCACGTCTCGTCCCCAAAATGGAAAGGCGACCGTCGGATCATGCAGATTCCTCCTCTTACGTATCAATCTTCAGCACCGTCATGAACGCCTCGCGCCCGGGACTCCGCCTAAGGTCAGAACCCTGCTTCACTTCGAGACATAGAGGCAAACATCCGAATTCATGCCCCAACCCAAAGCGGGGTTTCCAAAGGGACACTGTCCCTTTGGCGGGGATCCAAGGGGCGGAGCCCCTTGGCGTTTCCTTACGTATCAATCTTCAGGACCGTCATGAACGCCTCGCTCGGCACCTCGACCGAGCCGACCTGGCGCATGCGTTTCTTGCCCTCTTTCTGTTTCTCGAGCAGCTTCTTCTTGCGCGTGATGTCGCCGCCGTAACACTTGGCGAGCACGTCCTTGCGCACCGCGCTGACGGTTTCGCGCGCGATGACCTTGCCGCCGATCGCAGCCTGGATCGGAATCTCGAACTGGTGGCGCGGAATTACGTCTTTGAGCTTTTCGGCGATCAGGCGGCCGCGGCCATAGGCGCGCTCGCGGTGGACGATCATCGACAGCGCGTCGCAGATGTCACCGTTGAGCAGAAAGTCCAGCTTGACAAGGTCGCTGGCCTCGTAGCCGAGCAGCTCGTAGTCAAGCGACGCGTACCCGCGCGAGCGGGACTTCAGCGCGTCGAAGAAATCGAAAATGATCTCGTTGAGCGGCATTTCATAGCGCAGCACGACGCGGCTGCCCTCGTACTGCATGTCCTTGAACACCGCGCGCTTCTGCTGGCACAGCTCCATCAGCGCGCCGACAAACTCCTGCGGCGTGTGGATGTGGGCCAGCACGAACGGCTCGCGCATCTCGGCGATCGTCGACGGGTCGGGCAGGTTCGTCGGGTTGTCGATCGACAGCTCGGTTCCGTCGAGCTTTGTCAGCTGATAGACGACGCTCGGCGCGGTCGTGATCAGGTCGAGGTCGAATTCGCGCTCGAGTCGCGTCTGGATCACTTCCATGTGCAGGAGGCCCAGGAATCCGCAGCGGAACCCGTAGCCGAGCGCGGCCGACGTTTCCGGTTCGTAGGACACCGATGCGTCGTTGAGCCGGAGCTTGTCAAGCGCGTCGCGCAGCGCCTCGTAATCCGCGCCGTCCGCCGGGTAAATGCCGCAATAGACCATCGGGTTGACGTGGCGGTAGCCGGGTAGCGCCTCAATGGCCGGGTTTTGGTCGTCGGTGATCGTGTCGCCGACGCGCGTGTCGCGCACGTCCTTGATCGACGCGCCGACATACCCGACGTCGCCGGGCAGAAGCGCCTCCATCTGCGAAAATCCGGGCTTGAACGACCCGACCTCGACCACGTCGAACGTCGCGCCGGTCGACATCATCCGCATCCGCGTGCCGGCCCGCACCCGCCCTTCCATCACGCGGACAAAGCACAGCGCGCCTCGGTAGTTATCGTACAGCGAGTCGAACACAAGCGCCTTGAGCGGCGCGTCCTCGTCGCCCTTCGGCGGCGGAACGTGGCGGACAACGGCCTCGAGCACGTCCTCAACGCCGACGCCCATTTTCGCGCTGACCAGCGGCGCGTACGACGCGTCCAGCCCGATGACCTCTTCGATTTCGCGCCTGACTTCCTCGGGCCGCGCGGAGATCAGGTCGATCTTGTTGATCACCGGGATGATCTCGAGGTTATGGTCCAGCGCCATGTAAACGTTGGCGAGCGTCTGCGCCTCGACGCCCTGCGTCGCGTCGACGACCAGCAGCGCGCCTTCGCAGGCCGCCAGCGCGCGCGACACTTCGTATGCGAAGTCGACGTGGCCGGGCGTGTCGATCAGGTTTAGCGTGTATGTCTCGCCGTCCTTCGCGGTGTACCGCATCCGGACCGCCTTCGCCTTGATCGTGATGCCGCGCTCGCGCTCGAGCTCCATGCTGTCGAGCATCTGATCGACCATCTCACGCTTCTCCACGGTGCTGGTCGCCTCCAGCAGGCGGTCGGCCAGCGTGCTCTTGCCGTGGTCGATGTGCGCGATGATGCAAAAATTCCGGATATGTGAAAGCCTGTCTGACATGAATTCTCCTCCGGGTTTGGATTGACCGGGCGTTCTCCCCATCCAGTTCATGATAAAGGAAGAACATAGAAAATGCAATCCCTATCGCGAAATGGTATCAAAACCAGGAAGCCGCGGTATCACGTTCGGGTCGCCGCGTGAATAGCCTGTATAGCAGGAAAAGGAGGGAATCGAATGTTCAAGGATGATTTAAGCGAGCAGGAGACGGCTGCCGCGATGACCGAAGCGCGTGAGCCGGAGGAAGCGGCCGCGGCGCTTGACGAGGCGCAGCCGGATGAAGCCGCGTGCATGACCGAAGCGCTCGAACCCGAGGAGGCGGCCGCGGAAGCGGACGTCGCTGTGTACGCGCAGGCAGTGGAGGCCGCCGCGACGCCGCAGTCCAGCATCCGCGCGCCGTCTCCGCCGACCGGCGTTTTCCCGTCGGCAGGCGCGTGCCCGCCCGGATATGAGCAGTTCACCATACCGTTCGGATGGGATGTCGGCAATGTGCTGGTCCGCTACGGCATCTCGTACCAGGCGCTGCAGCACGCGAACCCCTCGATCCGGCTTGACGCGCTGTACGCCGGCCTGACGATCTGCGTGCCGCCGGCCGGTGAAGCGTGCGCCAACGCCGCGCCCGCGCACGGCAACGCGTACATAATGCGCGGCAACGACACGATCGACACGGTCGCGCGCAGGTTCCATACGACCGCCTCCGCGCTGCTGAAGGCCAACCCGTCGCTCGCGCCGCAGCAGTTCACCGCCGGGACGACGGTTTGGATTGTGGAGGGGTGAGAGGGCGGCGGGAGGGAGACGCTGGGACGCTGTCCCAGACCCTGCCAAAGGGATTTCATCCCTTTGGAATCCCATCTTTTCGCCTCACGGCGGGTTGTGATATTTGAAATCCAGCCCCAAGCAGGGATTCTTAAGGGCCGATGGCTCTTAAGCGGGCTTCCAAAGGGCGGAGCCCTTGGGCGTTCCTTCA
>JAVBOQ010000249.1:0-3614 GCA_031550455.1 Eubacteriales bacterium | reverse complement strand
GGGAGCCGACTTCCTCGGCGATCTTGCAGGCGTGGATGGAGCACGCTCCGCCGGCGCTCACCAGCGCAAACTCACGCGGGTCAAAGCCCTTTTGCACGGACACAACCTTCGTGGCGTCCGCCATGTTCTGGTTGACAATCTGGAAAACGCCGCACGCGGCTTCCTCCACCGACAGCCCCATCCGGTCGGCCACTTTCTCTTTCATGGCCTGGCGGCACTTGTCGAAGTTGATGGCCATTTCGCCGCCAAGGAAGTAATCTTTGTTCAGATACCCGAGCAGCAGGTTCGCGTCCGTGACGGCGGGCCTCTCGCCGCCCCGGTCGTAGCACACGGGGCCGGGATATGAGTACGCGGACTCGGGCCCGACGTTGAGCATCCCCCATTTGTCAATCCAGGCGATGGAGCCGCCGCCCGCCCCGATGGTATGAATGTCGATCATGGGCTTGGCCACGCGGTACCCGGCAATCTCTCCCTCGGTGCTCAGCGTGACGTTTCCGTCGCTGACCAGCGTGACATCGAAGGATGTGCCGCCCATATCCATCAGGATGAGGTTTCGGTTTCCGGTCAGATTGGCGAAAAACACAGCGCCCGTCGCGCCTGCCGCGGGTCCTGACAAAAGCGTGGCCGAGGCGTGCCGGATTGCGGTGTCCGCCGTCATCATGCCGCCGTTGGACGCGACGACATAAAAAGCTTTTTTCAGGCCGTCTTTTTTGAGCTTTTCCTCCAGGTTTGTCAGGTACACCGTCAGCTTCGGGCCGACATAGGCGTTGGCTACGGTGGTGGATTGCCGCTCGTATTCGCGGATCTGCGGGAGCACCTCCGACGAGCGGGAGACGAACACGCCGGGGAGTTGGGCACGCACAATCTCCTGAATGCGTTTTTCATGCGCGCCGTCCAGATAGGAAAACAGCGTGCAGATCGCGACGGCTTCTACATTTTCGCGCCGGAAAGTTTCGCATATGTCCAGGACATCCTGCTCGTGAAGCGGTGTGACCTCCTCGCCGAGATAGTTCAGCCTTTCTTTCACGCCAAGGCGCAGGAAGCGCGGCACAAGGGGCGGCGCGGTGTACAAGAACAGATCCCAGATGTTGTCCTTGTGGGCCCGGCGCATTTCCAAGGTGTCCCGGAAGCCCTCCGTGAGAATGAGGCCGGTTTTCGCACCGGTTCCCGTCAGCAGCGTGTTGGTCGCCACCGTGGTGCCGTGGGCAAAAAGATCGGTTCCGCCCAGGAATTCTTCGAGCGTCTTCCCATAAAACGCCGCCGCTTTTCGAATGACATTGTAGAGTCCGATCGACTGATCCTGCGGGGTTGACAGCTCCTTGAACGTATCAATCCTGCCCTTGTCGTCGATCACCACACAGTCGGTGAACGTGCCTCCGATGTCTACGCCGATCCGATACCGCATTGTACCCCTCCTTTTCGGCCGCCATATTTTGGCAGTAAATAGAAAACAAGCCCTCACAATGGATGGACATCCATTCCTGTTCGGCTTGTCGGCGCGCCATTGACCTCGCGGCAATGCGGTGGTCATGTCGATATACAATTGTCGGAGCGACCAAAATGCCCCTGTTTGTATACTGCCGCCGCCCAACGTATCATGGGTGCAACCAACAAACCGGGGCTTTGCCGTCATCGCATACTGTGCTTCCGGACCGGATTTCGCCCGTCCCACCACACAAAGCCCAGAAAAACACTGGATTATTATCTGAAATTATAGTCTTTGTCTACGCGTCTGTCAAGATGTTTCTGGCGAAAGTTCAGGGTCAGGCTGCGCACGCGCCGTCTCGGAAGATAACGCAAGCGCGCGCTGATCGTCCCGACATGCGACCCGGGCGGCGGGCAGGACAAGCGCGTGTCCGTGGCGCAGGTATCCCTTTCCCCCGTCTCACCCCAGCGCCCTCCCGCATTTCGGGCACTCCTTGATGTTCACCGCGTGCGTCGGCAACAGCACGCCGCACGCCGGGCATTTCCAGAACAAAAACCGGCCGATCACCGCCGCGGCCAGCGAAACGGAACCGATCACGGCCGCGACCGTGGCGGATACACCGGGATCGAGCGCATAACGGTATACAAGAAGCGCGGCAACACCGACGCCGAACAGCGCCAACTGCGCGGGCATCCATTTCTTGGGCGGCATCCGCTACATCTCCTTCAACTTTTCGATCTCAGCGTCCGTCAGCTCGCGCCACTGGCCGCGTTCCAGCCCGCCAAGTTCCAGCGGGCCGAACTTGACGCGCCGAAGCATATGCACCGGATGGCCGACGGCTTCCAGCATGCGGCGCACCTGCCGGTTTCTGCCCTCGTGGATCGTCACAAGCAGCACGGTTTCAAGGTCGGTCCGGCGGATGACACGCGCGTCGGCGGGCGACGTCGGCCTGTCGTCGCCGATGGGCACGCCGGTCCGCAGCGACCGGATCGCGGCAATCGGCACATCGCCGCCAACGCGCGCGAGGTAGGTCTTGTCCACCTCGCGGCTCGGGTGCAGCATCCGCTGCGCCAGATCGCCGTCGTTCGTCAGCAGCAGCAGCCCTTCGCTGTCAAAATCAAGCCTGCCGACCGGGTACAGCCGCGCCGGGAAATCACGAAAGCGGTCGAGCACCGTCGGGCGGCCTTCCGGGTCGCTGGCGGTGGACACCTCGCCGATCGGCTTGTGGTAGAGGATATAATGCTTGCGTTCCTCGGGACGGATCACCGCGCCGTCGACCGTAACCGTATCGCCGTCCCGCACCTGCGCGCCCATTTCGGCGACGACCGCGCCGTTGACCGCGACGCGGCCGGCGGCGATCATTTCTTCGCTTTTTCTGCGCGACGCCACGCCGCAGAGCGCCATATATTTCTGTAATCTCATCGTTCCCTCAAAAACCGGTAGAAAAATAGCGCGGATTCGCGCAGGCCTACGGCCATCATCGTCTGCTGCGACCTCGCGACATAGCGCAGCGCGTCGATGCCGCCAAGCTGGTATCCGCATTTGATCAAAAACTGACACGCGCCGGCGTTGACATCCTGCGTCTCGGCGACGATGCCGTGCAGGTTCATCGCGCGCGTCCAATCCTCCGCCATCGAAAGCAGCGACTCGCCAACGCCGCGCCTTCGCAGCGACAGCGCGACGCGGATGTCGCGAATGCGCGCCAGCCTGTGCTCCCAAGTCTCCACAAGCACCTGCCCGGCGACCGTGTCGTCGAGCCAGGCGAGGTATACGCCCTTTTCCGGGTCCGTAAGCCATGTCTCCGCATTGAAGGGCGCTTCCTGGGATATGTTGCCGACGCGCCACAGCGCCCCTGGCAGCGCTTTGTAGTCGATGTCGAACCCACCCGGTTTCGGGCGCACGACGACGCGTTCGCTGTCCAGCCTCCGATCCTCGACCGTCCAGAGCAGGTCGGCAGTTTCCGGCTTCAGCTTATGAATTTCGATCATTCGTGCATCCCCTTCTCTATTCTGCGAGTATCGGAAAGCGGCGCAGCCACCGGAGCCAGGGTGACGCCGCCAGTTCCACCGGCTCGGCGAGCACCAGCGGCCGCCTTGCCAGCACCGTTTCGCCGGCCGTCATCGTCGCCCAGCCGACCTGCGTCCCGGCGGGCTGCGGCGCGCTGACCCGCTCCGCGATTTCGATCGTC
>JAVBOQ010000276.1:0-3976 GCA_031550455.1 Eubacteriales bacterium | reverse complement strand
CGGGCGACGATCGGCGGCTCGTTTGCGCGCAGCGCGGCTTCGAGCCGTTCAACGCCCGCCGCGCCGGACATGACCGCGACCGCCACCGACGGCAGGTCGACCGCCGGCGCGGTTCCGCCGCCGATCTGCCCGGTTTCCTCGACGACTTCCGGCGGCAGCGGCAGGAACCCGAGCATCGATTTGAGTTTTTCGGCCTTCTCGCGCAACGTTTGCGGCGCCGCGTACATCATCCGCAGCACGGGAATTTCCTGAACCGCCCGCGCCGGGTCGCGGTACAGCGACAGTGTCGCCTCCAGCGCGGCCAGCGTCATCTTGTCCACGCGGAGCGCGCGCGCCAGCGGATGTTTTTTCAGGCGCGCGATGTGCGCCGCCGCGCCGAGCAGGATGCCCGCCTGCGGGCCGCCGAGCAGCTTGTCGCCGCTGAAACACAGCATGTCCGCGCCCTTTTTGACGCAGTCGGCGACGCACGGCTCGTCCGGCGCCAAAAAACCGGGCTGCGGCAGCAGGTACCCGCCGCCGAGGTCGTACAGCACAGGAATCCCGCGCGCGTGCCCGATCGCGACCAGTTCCTCCAGCCCGACCTCCTTCGTGAACCCGACGATCCGGTAGTTGCTGGCGTGCGCCTTCATCAGCGCGCCGGTGGCGTCGCTGATCGCGGCGGCGTAATCGGCCGCGTGCGTGCGGTTCGTCGTGCCGACCTCGCGCAGCGTCGCGCCGGACAGCGCCATGATGTCCGGGATGCGAAACGAACCGCCGATCTCGACCAGTTCGCCGCGCGACACGATCACCTCGCGCCCCTTCGCCATCGCGGCCAGCATCAGAAGCACCGCGCCCGCGTTGTTGTTGACGACCATCGCGTCCTCCGCGCCGGTCAGTTCGCACAACAGCTTCGCGACGTGGGTGTGGCGGCTGCCGCGTTCGCCGTCCTCGACGTTGTATTCGAGCGTCGAATACCCGGCAGCCGCCTCAGAAGCGCTTTTGACGGCGCGGGCGGAAAGCGGCGCGCGGCCCAGGTTCGTGTGCAGCAGCACGCCGGTGGCGTTGATCACCCGGCGTAGCGACGGAATGCGCGCCCGCTGCGCGCGCGCGGTCACCGTTGCGGCAAGCGCCGCGTTGTCCGGCATTTCGTCCCTTTCTCCGCTCAAAATGGCCGCGCGTAGATCGTCAAGCGCTGCCCGCGCGGCGGAAAGGGACGCGGCGTAGCCGAACTCGTCGCGCGTCCTGGAAAGCTCCGGCCAGGCGAGCAGTTCGTCCATTTTGGGAATCCATTTGAGCAGTTCGTTTCGCATGCCGCGATTTTCACATCCTCATGCAATGTCAGCTTTCATTGTAACCGTCTGGATGAAATAATCAAGTCATTTTCTCGCGGCGGTTCTGACAGGGTATTTACAAATTCGATGCGATGTGCTATCGTGATAGGCGAACTGAATACGTGCAAGTATATGTGGGATTGAAAACCGTGTGAGAGTCTATTCAACCGATAGACGCCGAAGGTGCAAGCGTCCGGAGTGCCAACTGCGACGCGAAACTCTCAGGCCCAAACAGCACGGTGGACCCGCCCTGAAACAACCGTTACAGGGATATGGCAACGAGAATTGCCGTATCCCTGTTTTTTGTTTGGCAATAAACGGAAGAAGGCGCGCGATGGCCAATTACCGCATCCTGACGAACAACCCGGCCGTGCTTTCTTTGTACGGCGCTGTCGCGCAAGGCGTGACCGGCGGCGTCGCGGACGTGTTCGCCGCGGTTCGGGATGCCGTGCACCTCGGCGCGGCGCTGATCAGCCATCCGCTGGCCGGCAGCGTCAAACCAAACGAAAACCCGTACCGCAGCGTCATGCTCTCCACACGGCGCGGGCAGGTCGACGCGGATTCGCTCCGGATCATCGAGGACGCGATTGTCACGCTGCGCAAGCTGCCGGTCAGGCAGCGGCATTTCACGGAACGCGTGCTGGACGATTTCGCGGCGATTGACCTGGACCTGATGCGTTCGGCTATGCAGGCGTTGCCGGCGGCATACTACGATCACGGAAACGATAACTAAAGGGAGGCGCACCATGGCAACGGTTTACGACATTCTGGTCGTCGGCGGCGGCCCGGGCGGGCTCGCGGCGGGCATCTACGGCAGCCGCGCGCGGCTCAAAACGGCGATCCTCGAAAAGGGCCGCCCCGGCGGGCAGGCCGCGACAACGATGGAAATGGAAAACTATCCCGGCTCCTACCACGAGGTCACCGGCCCCGGCCTGATGAAGCAGTTTGCCGACCACGCGGCGCATTTCGGCACAGAGATCCTGCGCGGGCAGGTCACGGACGTGGACCTTTCCGGCCCTGTGAAAAAAGTCTTTACCAAGACCGGCGAGACGTATGAGGCGCACTGCGTCGTGCTCGCGCCCGGCGCGGAGCCGCGCACGCTGAACATCAAAGGCGAGGGCAAGCTGCGCGGCAAGGGCGTATCCTATTGCGCCACGTGCGACGCGGACTTCTTTGAGGATCTGGACGTCGCGGTCGTTGGCAACGGCGACGCCGCGATCGAAGAGGCGATGTACTTGACACGCTTCGCGAACGAGGTGACGGTCATCGTCATCCACGACGAGGGCACGCTCGACTGCAACAAGGCCAGCGCCGAAAAGGCGTTCCAGAACCCGAAAATGAAATGGGAATGGAACACGGTGCTCGACGAAATCGTCGGCGACGAGTTGGTCGAAAAGATTGTGCTCAAGAACGTCAAGACCGGCGAACTGCGCGAAAAAGAAGTCAACGGCGTGTTCTTCTTCGTCGGCACGGTGCCGAAGACAGAGTTTTTAAAGGGCAAGGTCGAGTTGGACAAGCAGGGATACATCGTCACGAACGAGCTGATGGAAACCAACGTGCCCGGCGTGTACGCGGCGGGCGACGCGCGGGCGAAGTACCTTCGGCAGGTCGTCACCGCGGCGGCGGACGGCGCGGTCGCGGCCGTCGCGGCGGAGAAATACTTAGCCGAGATGGAAAGCTTCCGCGAGCAGGTGCTGGACGCGAAGGGCCGCGTGTTGCTTTGCTTCTGGGCCCCGCAAATCGAGGCCAGCATCGCCGCGCTGTCGACGATCGAAAAGGCCGTCGCGGGCGTCGAGGGCGTAAAGCTCGCGAAGCTCGACACGTACCGCAACAAGAAAACGTCGGCGACGTACCGGATCGAAAAGATCCCGACCGTGCTGCTGTTCGAAAACGGCGAGGTGCAAGGCCGCCTGGAAGGCGACTTTACCGAAACGGATATAACGAACCTCTTGAACAAAAAGTAAAGGAGTGAGCCGGATGATCGAGGTCAACAAAGAAAACTTTGACGCGGAGGTGCTGGGCGAGGCGGGCGTCGTGTTCGTGGATTTCTGGAGCCCGAAGTGCGAGCCGTGCATGGCGCTGCTGCCGGACGTCGAGGCGTTCGCCGCGAAGAACGCGGGCCGCGCGAAGTTTTGCAGCCTGGACACCACGAACAACAAGCGCCTGGCGATCGCGCAGAAGGTGCTGGGCCAGCCGACGCTCGTGTTTTACAAGGGCGGCGAGAAGGTGTTTGTGTTCGACAAGGACTCGATCGACATGCCCGCCGTGCAGGCGAAACTGGACGAACTCGTCGGCTGACGGGGCGTAAACGGAGGAGTACATATGCAGCTTACCATTGGCAACATCCTCATTCGGGACGTGCGGTTCGCCGACGCCACGGGCGTGAAAGACGGCGTGCTGTACGTCAACAAGGCGGAACTTTGCAAGGTCGCGGGCAACGACGAGCGGATCAAGTCCGTCGAGGTGTTCCTCGCGCGGCCCGGCGAGTCGGTCCGCATCCTGCCGGTCAAGGACGTCATCGAGCCGCGCGCCAAGGCGGAAGGGCCGGGCGGCATCTTCCCGGGCTTCATGACCGGCGTCGATCAGGTCGGCAGCGGCGAGACGCGCGTGCTCAAGGGCGCGGCGGTCGTCACGACGGGCAAGATCGTCGGGTTCCAGGAAGGCAT
>JAVBOQ010000012.1:0-4622 GCA_031550455.1 Eubacteriales bacterium | reverse complement strand
TGGGCGAGTATTTGAGCGCGTTTTCAACCAGGTTGTAGACGATCTGCTGTAGCTTGCCGGGATCCGCGAAGATCGGCACCTCGGCGGCCGCCTTGAACTCGACGGTCTGACCGTTTTCAGCGGCCAGCGGCTCCAGCCGGCGCAGCGTTTCGCGCACCAGCTCGCGCAGTTGCACGTCTGTGCGCTGAAGCTGGTAGTCCTGCGTATCGGTACGGGTCAGCGTCAGCAGGTCGGTGACGATGGCGGAAAGCCTGTCCAGTTCTTTGTTGATGTCGGTCAGAAACTCGGTGCGTAGCGCGGGTTCCATGTTTTCTTGATACAGGATCGATTCCAACAGGATTTTCATCGTCGCCAGCGGCGTTTTGAGCTCGTGCGACGCGTTGGAAACAAATTCGGTGCGCGAGTTGTCGACGTTTTCGAGTTTCTCGCTCATTTGGTTGAACGTGCCTGCGAGGCGGCCCATCTCGTCGATGCCGCCGACCCTGACACGGCTTGAAAAGTCGCCGCTGGCCATGCGCTTGATGCCTTCTGTCAGCGCCGCGATCGGCCGCGTGATGATGCGCGAGAACAGGATGCTCAGCGCGATGACCGCGACCGCGATGCCGATGAAGAACAGCAGCATCTGATCTTGAATGACGCGCAGGTTGTCGGCCAGATCCTGCACGGAGACCGAGTACAGCATGACGCCGATCGTCTCGCCGCCGCTTTCGAGCGCGGCCGTGTAGTATCCGACCCATTCCTTGCCGGTGTCGGTGTTCCGCAGAAAATCAAAAAAGGCGCGCTGCCGCGCCGCCGGTACGCCGTCCTGCATGTGGAACCCGTAGTCGGACGCCCTGCCGTTCAGCACGGAGACGACCTCCCGGTGGCTGAACCGCCAGCCGTTAAACACGGTGAACGAATCAATCTGCACCTTGCCGTCCCGGTCGATCAGCAGGATGCGGCCGCCCGCGTCGCGCGCGGCTTCGAGCGCCTGGTTGTACAGCGTGTCCGCCTCGCCGCGCGAGAACAGCGGCGCGAACCGGATCGCGAGCTCGGTCGCCTTTGCCGTTTCGGTGCTGACCTTCGTTTGAAACAGATAATCGCCCACCAAATTGACCAGGGACGCGGCGACTGCGTAAAACGACGCGCCTAAGATCAAAAGGAAAGCGATCAGAATCTTCCAGCGGATGCTGAAAAAAAGTTTTTTAGTCCTTGTCGGTGAAATAGTACCCAACTCCCCATTTGGTGAAGATGAATTCAGGCTGCGCGTTGTTGCGCTCAATCTTCTCCCGGAGACGGCGGATGTGCACGTCGACGGTGCGCATATCGCCGAGGTAGTCATATTTCCAACCGGTTTCAAGCATGTTCTCGCGGCTGAACACGCGCCCGCGGTTGGTGATGAACATCTGCAGCAGGTCGAATTCCTTCGCGGTCAGCTTGATGTCCTTTGTCCCGAGCCGCACCGAGCGGTTGACCAGGTTGACCTCCATGTCGCGCACGCGGATGATCTTGCTTTCTTCGTCCGCCTGCGCGGGCTGTGTGCGGCGCAGGATGCTCTTGATGCGCGCCTTGACCTCCAGCACGTTAAACGGCTTGGTCATGTAGTCGTCCGCGCCGTATTCGAGCCCCAGGATCTTGTCCATGTCCTCGCCCTTGGCGGTCAGCATGATGATCGGCACGGTGGAGCGCTCGCGGATGCGCTGGCAGACCTCCGTACCGTTGACTTTCGGCAGCATGACGTCCAGCAGGATCAGGTCGTATTTGCTGGCGTAAAACTTCGAAAGCGCCTCCTCGCCGTCCACTGCGGAATCGACCTCATAGCCGTCCTGCTCGAGGCTGAACCGGAGGCCCTTGATGATCAGCGGTTCGTCGTCGACGAGGAGCAGCCGCTTGGCCATGGCAAACACCCTTTCCAACTCTAGTGCGTCATGATATTGTAACCGAATTGGCTCGAAAAAACAAGTGGACTTACGCATTTGCTTAACAATAATCGAACAAATATTATCAAATGTTCAGAAAGTTACAGGAATATGCGCGGATCGTGACGAAAACCACGCGAAATCACGCGATGAAAGCAAATGTGCCGTTCAAACGTTTAGTTGAGAGTCCGGCTGGTTTGTGGTAAAATCATTACTCTGTTGCTGCTGTCGAAAGGAGGCGTTGCGCATGCGCGCGCGGGTTGCCGCGTTGTCCGCGGCCGTCCTTCTTTTTTTCTGCTTTTTGGTTTGCGCGCGTCCCGCGATGGCGACCGAGGACGAGTCCGCGTTCGTCAGCCCGACGCGTGACCCGAACGCCTCCGAGTACAGCAACGGCACGCCGGAGTTGCTCGAGCCCGGGCACATCGTCGCCGACAGCTACGTGCTCATGGAGCGGACGACGAAGCAGGTTCTTTACGAAAAAAACATGAACAAGGCGAATTATCCGGCGTCGACGACGAAGATCATGACGGCGCTGCTCGCGCTGGAACTGGGCGAGCTGGACGAAACGCTCGAGGTCAGCGAGGACGACGTCACGCTGCCCGACAACTCGTCGGTCGTGCCGTTCAAGGCGGGCGAGGTCGTCACGCTCAAGGACGCGCTGTACGGCATGATGTTAAGGAGCGGCAACGAGGCCGCCAACGCGGTCGCGCGGCATGTCGGCGGCGACATCGATTCGTTTGTCGCCCTAATGAACCAGACGGCCCAGATGATCGGCTGCACAAGCACCAATTTTGTCAACCCGAACGGCCTGCATGATCCGTTTCACGTGTCAAGCGCCTTTGACCTCGCGCTGATCCTGGACGCCGCGCTGAATAACCCGGTGTTCCGCCAGATCATCGCGACGCCGAGGTTTTCGCTGTCGGCGACGGAAAAGAACATCGCGCGCCAAATCGACAACAGCAACGCGCACCTGTTTACGGAGTTGAACGGGAAAGACAACGTCTATTATTACGCCCCTTCGATCGGCGGCAAGACCGGCTTTACAAGCGACGCTGGCTATGTGCTGGTGGAGGCCGCGAAGAAGGGCGGCGTCGAGCTGATCGCCGTGATCATGTATTCGGGCCAGTACAGCCGCTGGCCGGACACAAAGCGCCTGTTTGAGTACGGCTTTTCGCAGTACAGCTCCACCACGCCCGAAGAGATCTACGCGCAGGCGCCGACCGTGATGCAGGTCAGCGGCTTTGACGAGGAGACCGAACGGGCGCGCTATACGGTCGGCGGCGTGCAGGACGTGACGGTTCTCGGCCGCCTGCTGCTGGAACTGGTGCCGGTCGAGGCTTCGCGCAAGGTGACAATCACCGGACTGAACAGCGAAGTCGAGGAAATCAAAGAGAACTTCAATAAGTTCATCGACGTGCGCTGGGTTACGGAGCCGCGCGCGCCGATTGAAAAGGGTCAGGTGATGGGCATCCTGACCTATTACCCAAGCGGCGAGGAGGAGGCGCGGTACGAACTGCGCGCGACGCGCAGCATCGCGGCCCGCAAGAACGCGCCGCCGACGCTCGAGGAGATCGAGGCGCGCGTCGCCGCCGATCCGTCGGTCTTTCCGCCGTTTGACCTGACCTGGGCGCTTCCGCCGATGCTGATCGGCGCCGCCGCGCTGTACGCCCTCCGGCTGCTCCTGAAGCGCCTGTTCCGCCGCAGAAAGAAAAAGAGACAGATCCCGAGGCCGAAGAGACGGTATTTTGGGTAAAAAAAGAAGACCTGAGCCTGCGCCCTCCGGCCCTCCCCTTCTTCCGCTCGCGCGAAATACCGCCCTTTGCCGTCAAGACAGACCCCCAAATGGGGTTTCCAAAGGGACACTGTCCCGTTGGCGGAGGGCCAGGAGGCAGAGCCTCCTGGCGTCTCCCCCTTCACACCTCTCCCATCCCCTCAATCACCCTTCGGTAAAACCGCACCGCCGTGCACAGCTTTTCCACGGGGACGCGCTCGTCGTTTCCGTGGATTGTCTTGCGCTCCTCGGCGGACAGCGCCATCGCCGAAAAGCGGTAGACGCGGTCGCAGATCGCCGCGTAATGGCGCGAATCGCTGGCCGCGATCATCAGGTACGGCGACACGATCGCGTCCGGCCAGGTCGCGCGGATGGCGCGGGTCAGCGCGTCCCACGGCGCGCCGTCGGCGCGCGAATCGGGCGACGGATCCGACCCGCCCGCGACGGAAACCTCGATGTCCCCGCCGACGAGGCCTGCGAGGCGCGCCCGCGCGCCGTCCATCGTGTCGCCCGCGATCAGCCGGAGGTTCGCGCCGACGGACGCCACCGGCGGCAGCACGTTCGGCGCGTCGCCGCCCCGCATTTGCGTGAAGGCGCAGGTCGTGCGCACCAGCGCGTTCATCTCGCCGCCGGTCTTTTTGCAAAGCAGGTTCAACAGCGGCGAAAAGCACCACAGGTTCGCGAAAATCAGCCGGTACACGGGCGTCGAATGCCGCCCGAGCGTGTCGAACATCGCGCGGGCCGGCGGCGTCAGCCGGAACGGGAACGGATTGTCCTCGACTTTCGCGACCGCGCGCGCCAGCAGCCCGACCGTCGTCCGTGGCGGCGGCGCGGACGCGTGTCCGCCTTTTGACCGCATCGTGAACCGCATGTTGACGCTGCCCTTTTCGCCGGTGCCGATCAGCGCGCAGGGCCGCCGGACGCCCGGGAAGACGCCTTCGACGACCGCGCCG
>JAVBOQ010000027.1:0-4570 GCA_031550455.1 Eubacteriales bacterium | reverse complement strand
GGAGGCATTTTACACAAAGGTTTTTAAATTGTGGGTCTTTTTTTGTTAAAAAACCAACCCCATGCTGTGTTCCCAAGGGGGTTTACCACTTTTGGCGGTATCCATGGGCGGCGCCGTTGGCGTCCCTTTCATTTTATCCCTCTCATTTTCATCCATTTTTTCAGAACCCCACTTGACAAACGAATTCTATTGCAATAGAATGAAGCTGTCCGTTCTATTGCAATAGAACATCTCGCGAGGAGAACATCACAATGTCGGTCAAGCTGTACGATTCGGAATTGAAAGTCATGGAAATCCTCTGGAACGCGGGCGACGTCACCGCGAAGGAAATCTCGGAGCGGCTGCGCGGTCAGGTGGGATGGAGCAAGACGACCACCTATACGGTGATCAAAAAGTGCCTGGAAAAAGGCGTGGCCGCACGGTTCGAGCCGAATTTCGTCTGCCGCGCCGTGCTGACCCGGGAAGAGGCGCAGGCCGCGGAGACGCACGAGCTGATCGACAGGCTGTACGAAGGCTCCGAGGACCTGTTGATCGCCTCGCTGCTGGGCGGAAAGCGCCTGACGGCTGAAGAAATCGAAAGGCTGCGCCGCCTGGTACGGGAAATGGAGACGGCAAAATGAACGCTTTTTGGAACGCGAGCCTGTACGCGATCCCGCTGATTCTGGCGACCGCCGCGCTGCGCGCCGCGGGCAGGCGACGGCTGCCGAACACGGCGCTGATGTGCCTGTGGGCGGTTGTGCTGATCCGGCTGCTGATGCCGGTGACGCTGACGTCGCCATGGAGCGCGTACACGCTGGCGGCCAGAATCCCGTGGCCGCAACCTGTCGATACGCCCGCGCCTGTCGATACGCCCGCGCCTGCCGAACCGATTGAACCGATCCTGTCATACGCCGACGCGGAGTATACGCCGGCGGAATCCGCGCCGCCGCCCGCGCCCGCGCGCGGCATCCCGATCGAAACAATTATGACATGGCTCTGGCTCGCCGGGGCGGCGATCACCTCGGCTGCTTTCATCACCGCGCACCTGCGCTGCCGCCGCACCTACCGCGAGGCGCTGCCCACGGACAGCGGCTTTGTCGCGGATTGGCTCCGCGCGCATCCGATAAGGCGGCGCGTCCGCGTGCTGACCAGCGACCGGGTCGCCGCGCCGCTGACCTACGGCCTGTTCCGACCGGTGATCCTTTTGCCCAAACGGCTGCTCACGGATCGCGATCCGCGCCTGCCGTTCGCGATGGCGCACGAATGGGCGCATGTCCGGCGGCTTGACATCCTCTGGAAATGGCTGATGACCGCGGCGCTGAGCCTGCACTGGTTCAACCCGTTCGTCTGGGCCGCGTTTGCACTTGCCGGTCGCGATCTGGAGCGCGCTTGCGACGGGGCGGTGCTCCGCGATATGGGCGGCGAAGCCAGGTTCGGTTACGCGCGCACGCTGCTGAGCCTTGAAACGCGCGGCCGGTTCGAGCCTTTGAGCAACGGCTTTTCCAGGACCTCGATTGAAGAAAGGATTCTATCGATGATGCAACATAAAAAAACGACGCCGGGATCGGCGATCGTGTCCGCGTTGCTCGTGCTTGTGATCGTGACGGGGCTTGCGTTCGGGGCCGTGGCGGAGAAAACGCCGCCCGTCGGCGACCCGCCCGCGCAAACCGGCAACCCGTACGCGATATACGCGCCGTACGGCCTGATGTGGAACGGCGACGAAGAAGGGCTGTACTACCGCAAGCACGCGGTGCGGTATTTTGAAGACGCATACACGGACGAAAACGGCATACGCATCATGGTTTGCAACTATACGAACCCGGACGGCGTCATAGACGTCCGCACGTATCGGACTGCCAACGGCGCGGGCAAGCCGGGCGGCCAGATCGTGTATGTCAGCGCCAGCAAGGTATGGACGGACGGCGATCCGTCCGCGCGGACCATCGACCCGTACGCGGCCTATGTTCCGTTCGGCCTGACGGCCGACGAGACGACGCGGGCGTTGCGCTACAACGGGGCGCTGGTGCGTTACTTTGAGGATTCGTACACGGCGTCCGACGGGACGTTCGTTATTCTGCGCAACGATACGAACATGGAGGGCGTCGTCGACGTCCACACGGTGCGCGACCAGAACGATCCGCCGCTGTCAGTCGACGCGCCTGAACCGGCGCTGCTCGGGTTGGCCGCGTATGACGACGCCGCGTTCGCCGCCCGGTTTCCGGAGCGAACGTACAGGCCGAAGGCGGTTTCCAGTTACGATGTGACCGATACGGGGACGCAAATCGATGATTTCCATAGTCAACTGGTGGCGGAGGGCCGCGCGTATGCAAGTATGGATCCTGTCGCGAATGACTTTTTGCGTCTTCTGGATATTTACGGGCTTCGCGTGGATGAACAAACCGGCCTTCTGTACTACAACGACCAGCCGGTTCGCCTGTTTGAACACGACGCGTCGGCATACGGCCCGAATGTCTCGGAGGGCAAGCAGGACGGCTACTTGACGGCCGTCAGATTGGTCAGCAGCATGGACGGCGCTGTCGATGTGAAACCGGTATGTGATCAGGCCGGGAACATCGTCGGGCTATATGCCGTTGACAACGCGACGTTTGCGGAAAACACGCGGGCGCTCTCCGCAAAGAGCGACGAAGAGCGGCTCCAGGACACGGTCTGGGTCACCGTAAACGCTTGGAGCGCAGGCCTTTCCACCACCATGGGCGGCACAAGCCTGTCCTCCGCCCAGGCTGCGCTGGCGATCGCGCTGGAAGGCGCGCTGCGCGTCGGCGATATCGCGATTGGCGAAGCGCTCCGCTGGACGCCGCGCGTGGTTTATCTGAACGCCGCGGACACCTTTGCGCTGGCCGGGCTGCGCACGCCGCGCTGGCAGGTCGTGCTGTTCCCGCCGTCGGACGCGCCCGGCGCGGAGCGCAAAACGTACCTGATCGACATGGAAACCGGCAGCGCGGAGAGCCTGCGCGTCTGACGCGGAGGCGACGGAACGCCCACTGAAACAAAAAAGGAAGGAACGGCGGATACGTTCCTTCCAACGGCAATGGTGCGTTGGCACCGGGCAATGACCATGACAAGCGGCCGTGATGTGGCGGCGCATACGATAAACCGCGCCTGTTCTGCGGCCAGTATAACAGCGCGCGGTTACATTTTGGATACATTTTTCATCACATGAAAAGAAATGTGCAATAAAAAGGATGGCGTGCGGAACGCGTCGCCGCGGGGCGAAATGATTGCAAATGATTTCGCCCTGGCGTCGCCGGAACCGGCTTGCCCGTCGCGGCTTTTTGGCCTATAATGCCAGCAGCGTTCACTTTCGCGCCGGGGAGGTTTTGAACATGTCCTACGAGTACCGTCATCCGTTCACCGTCCGCATCAGCGACTGCGACATGGCCGGGCGGCTGCGCCCGTCCGCGCTGCAGCGCGAAGTTCTGGAAATCGGCGAAGTTCAGGCCGCGAATTTCGGCCTATCGCGCAACGCGCTGCTGGCCCATGACATGTGCTGGGTGCTGTACCGCTTCCGCGCCGTGATGCGCGCGCCCGTCACCTATGGCGACACGCTGACCGTCACGACCTGGCCCGGCGCGCCGGAAGGCCCGATCTTTACGCGGCACACCGTCGTCGAGCGCGCGGACGGCGCGCCCGCCGCCGAGGTGATCACCGCGTGGGTGCTGATGAGCGTCTCGACGCGGCGGCCGCTGCGGCCCACGGCGCTTCCGATTCCGATCCCGGCGCACGGCCGGCCCGCGCCGTTGCCGCTGCCCGGCATGCTGCGCCTTGACAGCCCGGTTCCCTGCGGCGCGCGCCCGATCCTGTTCTGCGACATCGACGTCAACCGCCACCTGAACAACGCCCGGTCGCTCGATTTCGCGCTGGACATGCTGGACGCCGCCACGCTCGACACACGCGGCGTGACGGAATGGCAGATCAACTACAGCGCCGAGGGCCGCCCGAACGACGTCCTCGACCTGTTCACACAGCCCGACGGCGACGCCGCGCTGGCGCAGGCGAGGCGGCAGGCGGACGGGAAGACCGTGTTTGAGGCGAGGGTTGTGTTTGGGGAGAGTTGAAGGGGAGAAGAGGGCGGAAGGCGTCTTTTGAGGGGAGACGTCTTCTTTCTTTTCGGGGGAAAAGAAAGAAGCAAAGAAAGCCATTTTTTCGGGTGCCGGTATAACGAAGAGGCGTAATAAAGACCCTTTCCACCGTGAGGCGAAGAAGGGTGTCCGGAGCAGGGTTTACGCATGAAGAAGGAAGTATCTTATGTGAACAAGGAAGTTATGTGAAGCGAGGCTGTCATTTTGCGCTTCCTGTAACAGTGGTGCACCTGGCATACCTTCAGAGCACCTGCGCTTGAGTGGATCTCTCTTTGCACGGTATCCCAATGGAACTTTCCATTTTCCCAGATATCGATCAATTGATCCCGGCGTATAGTTACAGTCCTCTCATACCAATTCCAAACCTTACCGCATCGTCGCGGCGGATCTTTTTCCATACGGCGTTGTCGCTCTCCACTCGGCGTAGCGCTGCTACGCCTCGTTCCGGCTCCTAGCCGGATGAAAAAATCTCTCGCCGCTTTGGATGCGTT
>JAVBOQ010000227.1:0-2750 GCA_031550455.1 Eubacteriales bacterium | reverse complement strand
CGCGTTTCTCCCGGCCCTACTGCTGCTTGAACTTCGTCCAGATGTCGTAGAAGATCGTTTGCGCGTCGCCGACGTCCTGGATGAACTCGGTGTCGCCGAGCACCTCGGTCGGGATGTACAGCACCGGGTTGGCCTTGAATTCCGCCGAAAGCAGCGGGTCGGCAGCCCTGTTGCAGTTGATGTAGCCCTGGTACTGGGCGATGTTGACGGCGATTTCCGGCCGCATCAGGAAGTCAAGGAACAGGTGCGCGTTGTTCGGGTGCGGCGCCTTCACCGGGACGAACAGGCTGTCGATGCCAAAGCCCATACCCTCCTCGGGATACACGATCTCAAGGTCGGGCCGCTCCGCCAGCGCCCACAGCACGCCCGGTGTGAACATGTAGCCGATCGTCGCCTCGCCGGAGGCGATGACCTGGTCGGGCCGGTTGTAGTCAAGCGCGCGGATGTTGGGCTTGAGCGCCATCAGCTTCTCTTCGGCCTTCTTGAGGATCTCCGGATCCGTCTCGTTGAAGCTGTAGCCGAGCGTTTTGAGCACAATGCCGATGATGTTGCGCGCGTCGTCGATCAGGACGATGCTATCCCTCAGGCTCGGATCCCACAGGCTTTCATAGCCGGTGATTGGGATTGTGACAAGGGCCGGATCGTAAATGATCAGCGGCGTGCCGGCGACGTACGGCACGACGTACTTGTCCTCGGGGTCGAAGAACTGCCCGCGAAACACCGGGTCGATGTTGTCCCAGTTGGACAGGAGCGACCGGTCAAGCTCGCGGATCAGCCCTTCTCTGCGGGCGACGTCGACGATGTAGTCGCTCGCGAGGATGATGTCGTACATGCCGCCGCCGACCGCCTGCAGCTTGATCAGCATTTCCTCGTTGGAGTCGAAGTAGTCGTAGTTGATCCGGATGCCGTATTCCGCCTCAAACGGCTGCAGGATGGTTTCGCTGTTGATGTATTCGGCCCATGTCAGGATGTTGAGCACTTTCTCCTCCTCAGCGGGCGCGCAGGCGGGCAGCGCGACGAGCATCGAAAGGACAAGCAGCAGCGGGAGCAAACGTTTCATGATGAGAATACCTCCTTAAAGTACGAATTGCACTGAATGATATCGATGCGAGAAGGAACGCCGGGACTCCGCCCAGAACCCTGCCAAGTGATTTCATCCCTTTGGCTTTCCATCTTTGCCGCTAGCCGCTAGCAAAGAAAGGGTCAAAAGCAGGGTTTCCAAAGGGGTTTAACCCCTTTGGCAGGGTCCAGGGGCGGAGCCCCTGGCGTCTCCCTCGTCCTTCACGTCTTCTTCGCCCGGATCCACTGCGACAGCCCGATGAACAGGAACACGACGCCGAGCATCACGGTGCAAAGCGCGTTGATCTCCGGCGATACGCCGACCTTGAGGCTCGAGTAGATCTTCAGCGGCAGCGTCTGCGCACCCGGGCCGGTGACAAAGAAACTGATGATCACGTCGTCCAACGACATCGCGAAGGCGAGCAGCATCCCGGCCAGCACCGCGGGCGAGATCAGCGGCAGCGTGACGTCGCGGAACACGCGCAACGGCTTTGCGCCAAGGTCGCGGGCGGCCTCTTCCAATTGCGGGTCGAGCGCCTCGATGCGACCCTTGACGATGATGAACACGTACGGCACGCAGAACGTAATGTGCGCCAGAACCATCGTCAGCATGCCCAATTGCATGCCGATGAACGAAAACGCGGCCAGAAACGACATGCCGATGACAATTTCCGGGATCAGGATCGGCAGTGAAGCGACGCCTTCCATGAACCCCTGCAGCCGCATGTGCTTGCGCGCCAGCGCGACCGCGCCGCATGTGCCGATCACGGCCGCGGCGGATACAGATACCGCGGCCAGCCGCAGCGAGTTACCCAGCGTCCGCGCGATCTCGCGGTCGCGAAACAGTTGCCGGTACCAGTCGACCGTGAAGCCGCTCATCAGGCCGATGTTCTTCGACGGGTTGAACGAATACAGCACGACGATCAGAATCGGCGCGTAGAGGAACAGCAGCGTCGCCGACATGAACACGACGCGAACCTTGCGACCCATGCGATTCCCTCCCGTCAAAACAGCGTTGTCTTGCCGCCCGCGCGCCGCTGCAGCCACAAGACCAGCGCAGTCAGCCCCATCATCGCGACCGCCAGCGCCGCACCGAACGGCGTGTTCCGCGCGCGCAGCAGTTGATCCTGAATCAGGTTGCCGATCAGCACCGTCTTGCCGCCGCCCATCAGGTCGGACAGGAAGAACATGCCCATGCTCGGCACAAAAATCAGCGTCAGCCCGGAAACGATCCCGGGCAGCGTCAGCGGCAGCGTCACGGTCAGAAACGCGCGCGGCGCGGACGCGCCAAGGTCGCGCGCGGCCTCGACAGTGCGCCAGTCCATCCGCTCGATCGCCGTGTAGCACGGCAGAATCATGAACGGCAGCAGCGTGTAGACAAACCCGAGCAGCACCGCGCCGCCGGTGTACAGAAGCTTGAGCGGCCGCCGGATCAGCCCGAGCCAACTGAGCAGCTCGTTGATCGGCCCGTTCGCGCGCAGCAGAATCATCCAGCCGTAGGTGCGGATCAGCGCGCTTGTCCAGAACGGCACGATGACGAAAATCATCAGCAGCGTCCGGTTCCGGACGGACGTTTTCGCCATGCCGTACGCGAAAGGATAACCGATCAGCAGCGTCAGCGCGCTGGCCACCGCCGCCGTGCGGATCGACGTCCAGAACACCGACAGGTACGTCGGGTCAAACAGCGCCCT
>JAVBOQ010000107.1:0-23936 GCA_031550455.1 Eubacteriales bacterium | reverse complement strand
CACACGGGAACCCCACGGGCCACCGCCCCTTTGCCAGGGTCCGTGCCCGCGTCCCCGCGCGCCCTGCCCTCCCCCTTCCCTCCCCCTTCCCTTCTCTTCGTCACCCCAACGCCTCATGTATCGCTTGCAGCAGCGTGTGCGTGTCGTCGCAGGAATGCTCCCAATACATGATGCCGCGCAGCCCTTCGCTTTGCAGGTACGCGCATTTGTGCCGGAGCGAGTCCGGGTCGTCGTAGCTGATCAGCGATGCGCCGTTGAACAGGAACGGCGCTTTCGCGTCGTCGTCCCAATAGCGCGTCCAGCCGTTCTGGTCGATGTAATCGCGCGCCAGTTCGGCGTAGCCCGCGCCAAACTGGCCGACGGTCTGCGCCTGCTGCAAAAGCCCGCGGTTCGCGCACGGGACGCCGTCCCACCTGCGGCTGTAAAACGCGCATCCGATGACCAGCTTGTTTTTCGGCACGCCGGCGGCCGCGAAAAGGTCGACCGTCGTCCTTGTGCCGATGCGCTGGCTGTCGCCCACCGTGTGATACAGGCTCGTGTGATGGCCCGCCTCGCGGCAAAACCCGCTGCGCATGTCATAGGTCATCAACTGCACATAGTCGCACAGCGCGGCGACCTTGTCCATCTCCGTGTCGCGGACAAAGTATGCGCCTGCGCCGGCCGCGATGGACACGATCCTGTTCCCGGCCGCGTTCCGCAGCGACGAAAGAAGCAGCGTGAAGTTCTCCCTGTCGCGCGGATCAAAATCGATGTCCGCGGAGCCGTTGCACGGGTATTCCCAGTCAATGTCCACGCCATCCAGCCCGTGGCGGTCCATCGCCTCCGCGACGCTTTTTGTGAACGCCTCCCGGCCCCCTTCGGTCATCGCCATCGTTGAAAATCCGCCCGCGCCCCAGCCGCCGACGGACAGGACGATCCGGATGTCCGGGTTCCACTGCCGGATCACCGCGATGCGTCCGATGTCCGGCAACCCGTCGATGCTCAGCAGCCCTTTCTTCAGCACACCGAACGCAAGATTGATATGCGTCAGGCGGCGCGCGTCCGCCTGTGTCATCATGTTCAGCCCATGGTTCGTCGCATAGGCGCAGATGATGGTTTTCTCCATTTCAGCCTCCTGTTATCCGACAAGGCCGGAACGCTCCGCGCCCTGCACAAACTTGCGCTGGATCATTAAAAACAGCAGAATCAGCGGCATCAGTACCTCGAGCGCGGCGGTCTTCGCGATCGCCTGCTCGTACAGCGGGTTCTTGGTCTGGAACAGATAGTTTGCCGGTATCTTGCTCGACACTGCGCTGAGCGCTTCGTCGGTTGAGGCGACCGCTTTGACATAGGAGAGCATCAGGTTTTTCCGGTTCAGCGAGTCGAACAGGTTCAGGTAGTAGGTATCGTTCCAGTTCCAGACGTAACTGAGCACCGCGACGGTCAGGATGCCGGCCGCCGCGGACGGCAGCACGATGCGCGTGAACGTGCGGATGAACCCCGCGCCGTCGATGTAGGCGGCCTCCTCCAGCTCCTTTGGCAGCCCGCGGAACGTCTGGCGCAGGATGTAGACGTACAGCCCGCTTTTGACGCCCATGCCGGTGATCGACATGATGTACAGCGACAAGGGCTGGTTTAATAGGTTCAGCGGCTTGCCGGTGATCAGCCGGATGATGCCCAGAATGTCAAATTCGCGGAAAAACAGGTACTGCGGCAGCATGAAGACGCGCGTCGGCACGATGATCGTGAAGATGACCAGCCCGAACAGCAGGTTCTGGAAGCGGAACCGGAGCCGCGCGAACGAGTAGCCGGCCAGCACCGCGCAAAACGTTTGCAGCGCGGTCAGGAGCAGCGTGTTCAGCAGCGAATACGGCAGCGCGTTCCAGTAGTCCAGCATCAGCGCGCTGACGTGCAGGGTCTCGATCGAGGTGCGGAAAGGAATCCAGATCGACGTCGCGATGCCGAGGTCGCGCGGGTCGGTGAACGCGAGCGTGATGCCCTTCAGCACGGGCGCGAGGATTAAGTAGCTCAGACAGATGATCAGCGCGTAGCGGAACGTTGAACCGAGAAGCGACTTCGCCCGTTTTTTGAGGTAGGGCGGCGACATGCGCCTTTTGCGGCGCGCGTCGGCGCGCAGGGAGACCGCGTTCGCCCGGTCAGTCATAGTAGAACACCACCTTGGACATCAGTTTGACGGCGACGCCGATGATCACGAGGTTGACGATCAGGTAGATGCAGCTCATCGCGGCACTCAGTCCATAGTTGCCGGTCTTGAACGCGACGTCGTAAATCCTCTGCATGATCTCCGAGCGCATGAACAGGTCCGACAGCGTGTACACCATGCAGGTTAAGATCATCGGCGACACCATGACGACCGTGACGCGCCAGAATGTTTCGTAGCCTGTCGCGCCTTCGATGCGCGCGACCTCGTACAGCGACGGCGAGATGCTCTGCAGCGCGGCCAGGAAGATCAGGATTTGGATGCCCGAGAGCGACACGATTTCCAGGATGTTGTTGACCGCGTTCGCGAGGAAAATGACGATGTCCTCGCCGATATTTAACGAAAACAGCAGGTCATACACAATTTCAGCGCTGAAGGCGTTCTGCTGCGTCGCCTCCTGCATCATCATCGCGCTGACGCTGGCGACCTTGTCGACCATCAGACCGGTGCCGAGCACGATCGGAATGAAGAAGATCGCACGCGCGACAGCCCGCCCGCGGAACCTGCCGTTTAACAAAATCGCGCAGAGCAGCGAAAACACGAGCACCAGCGGCGTGTTAACCAGCGCGTCCAGCACGGTGTCGACAAGCTGTCTCGTGAAGGTCGGGTCCACTGTCAGCGCCTGTTTGAAGTTGTCAAGGCCCATGTACAGAAACGACAGGCCGCCGCCCTGCTGTATGTCGACCTTGTGCGCGCTGTAGAAGAACACCTGGATCATCGGCGACAGGAAGAACAGAAAGAAGCCAAGGATCCAAGGCGTCAGGAAAATGACGCCCCACATGCCCATTTTCTTTGCGAACGGCAGGCGGTAGTACCATGACCCGCGCCGGATCGCCTTTCCCGCCTTGACGGACATTACGATCCCTCCTCTCGCGCCGTGCTCACCAGGAACGACTCCGCCGGCACGGTCACGCCGCCGGCGTCCGCGTCCGTTTGCCCGTAGTTGACCAGCACGACCACGCCGTTGTCATACGTCACGCGCTTGAGCTGCTCCCCGAGCGCCTCGTGCGAAAGGATGCGCGCGTCCCGCACCTTCTGATAGAACTCGTTGTACGCTGCGTACGCGCCCGCGGCTTCCGCCACCCAGCGCTGATCCTGTGCGGTGAAAACGGATTGCAACTCCACGTCAAAGATGTCCTGAAAGATTGTTTCCGGCTGGTGAATGAACGTGAAACGCGGCGCGCTCTTCGTCTCGACCGCCTCCAGCAGAAGCTGGCGCATGCCGCGGTGCGACTGGCCGTTCCAGGACCGGCCGCTGTACGGCACGCAGCCGTCCAGCACCAACTGCTGGAAAGGAACCGGCATGTCCGCGATCTGGTATGCGTTGTCCGACATCGGAAGCCCGGTCACATAATCGGCGGAGGCGAGCGCGTACGCGTTCGGCGCGGTCAGCATCAGCGGGAACGACGCCCGAAGCGAGGCCAGCGCCTGTTCATACACCGGCGTGGCGTGGATGCGCGACAGGTGCGCGCGCCGCTTGTAGTCCGGCGTCAGCGTGTTGCCAAGGTCGAGCACCGACAGCCCGACGCCCGGAACTGTCTTCTCGAACTGCTGCTTCGTTTTTTCGATGTACGAAGGCAGCGCGTGCGGCGAGATGTACCCGGCCATGTAGATCGAACCGCGCCCGACCATCATCGCTTCGTACGGCATGACGATCCATGACGGGTCGCCGTCCAGCTTGCGCGCGGACTGCGCGCGCCAGTCGTAGCCGCGCTTATGGTACACGCGGCCCACATACACGCTCGGGAACAGCGTGTCGCCGTTTGCCGCAAGCGTCTTTTGCAGCGCCCGCAGCGCGGCCTCGCCGCCCATGCCGCCGTCGACCGACAGGTTCGTCAGCGCCGCGTTCCGCACGCCGCCCCAGAAAAGGCCGGAAAACAGCATTTTGACGTTCCGGATGCCCATGTTGCGCGCGGCCGCGTAGATTTGCCCGGCCTCCGCGATTGTTGTCGCCTGCACGCTCGACTGATACGGTATGCCGAGGAAAAACTTTTGCTTCATCACCGCGCCGATGATGTCCATGAAAAAAGGCGCTTCCGGCTCGTCCGGCCTTTCGGTCAGGTCGCCCTGCGCGATCAGGTACGCGCGGTACGCGTGCGCCATGCCGGTATAGTTCGCCTCGCCGCCGAATAGCGGCTTATACCGCACGACGATGTCGCCCTGGTACACGTCGTCCGGGTAGCGCGGCGTCGTGACCGTGTCGCTGCCGATCAGGGAGATGTTCTCGATGTCGCGCAGGATGAACCGCGTGCACACGCGGTTGAACTCGTCGGCCTTCCCGGCGATGTCCGCGTAGATCTCCGCGATCTCGGCGCCTTTTTCGACGATTGCCAGCAGCGCCGCTTCGCCTGTTTTGACGCCGTAGACCGGCATCGTGATCTGGTCCGTCGGGAACTGGAACTGCGTCAGGTTTTTCAGGACGTCCTTGCCGTAGATCCGGTTTGTATACGCCAGCGCGGTCGTCTTGCCGCTGTTGAGCGAGATCAGGCTGCCGGAGCCGTCGGGCACGAACAGGTAGCCCGCATCGTCCGCACCGCCCGTCATCAGGTAGGGGAGCAGTTCGATCATCTGCGCGTTGTGCCCGGAAAGCTGTTCGATTTCTGCGACGGGTAGCGTCACGACCAGGTCGTCGCCGTCCAGCGTGTAGCGCAGCGTGACCGCAAACGACGGGTTCATTTTCTCGACGACGTGGCCGAACGCTGCGTTGTCGGCCTCCATGTCCTCCCGCGTGTACTTTCCTGCTTCAAACAGCAATCCGTAGAGCTGCTTGACAATCATGCCGCCCATGCCGTCGTCCTTCTGGCGCACCCACATCGTGTTTCCGACGACGCGGTAGTGCTGGCGGAACAGCTTTTCGTCCGCGCTGTTCCAGAATGGCAGCAGCATTTCGTTGTATTTTTCGACCGGGATCATCTTGGGCAGGCTGTCGATGGTCAGCGTGGTGTCGCCGATCGTGTACCGCACCGAAAAACCATGGTCAATCGGCTTGACTTCATACGCGCCGAGCGCCACCGACAGCGCATAGTTGTCGATCGCGCCGACCGTGCCGATTTTCTCGTTGGCGATATAGGTCACGAACAGGTCGGACTTTTGCAGGTTCTTGACGGTCTTGTTGCCCTGCTTCCCGTCCATGACTTTGGAGGCGAATGACCGGCCCGTGGCGATGTCCGCGAAACGGATCTCCATCGTCTTTTCGTTCAGCCACAGCGCGCGCGTTTCGGTCTGCGCCATCAGCGCGAAGCCGTCGCCCGGCGGCGCGGGTTCCGCCAAGGCGGCGCAAAGCGGGCCGCACAATGCCGCGCACATCGCCACGCATATCAAGATAGCCCATCGCCGCATGCCACGGCCTCCTTCGCGCAAGGGCGCAGCGCCCTAGAAATACTTCAGCGTCAGTTCCTTGACGACCGTCGCGAAAAACTCGTACACATCCGCGAACAGCGACAGCGTCAGCGTCAGGACAAAGATGATGACCATCATCGCCGCGACGGTCAGCAGCACGGAACCCACGCTCTTGCTGAACGTGTACTCGTGGACAACCGTCAGTCCGACAAACAGATACAGCGCGAACGCCGCCGCGCCGATGACGCGCAGCGCGGTCACGAACGCCATCTCGTCCAGCGACAGCACGTTGCTTAACAATAACGCGGCCAGCCTGAGCCAGCACATCGGGTACATCGCGTACATCGTGGTCTGAAAAATGACGCCGAGCGTGCCCTTGCCGTCCATCAGCGTCGTGATGCTCCAGTTGCCGGTGGCGAACAGCGCGACCGGGAAGATCGTCACCATCGCGAGGTACAGGCTGCTGATCATGTACGGGTTCGTGTAGTTGATCAGAAAGCCGGTGTATACAAACTCGAGGATGTTCAAAAGCGCGGAGAACAAAAGCGTCGCGAACGCGAAGCCGTAGCTGCCGCGCCGCTCGGACTTCAGTTCGTCAAACCCTTTGAACGGGCTCGCGAGAATGTGGGCCGGGAACCGCAAAAAAGTGTCCCGGAGCCGCCGCAGAGGCCGGTCGATCCGAAGCGCGTTCATGCCGCCACCGCCTTCCCGGAGCGTTTGCTTTTTTTGCGCCACAGCCTGCGCCCGGCGGCGGTCAGGACGCAAAGCCCGGCCAGCCCGAGTGCGCCCGGCACGAACCACGCGCGGATCGTCGCGTTGCGCACTTTTTCAAACGCCTTGGTGTAGTACGTCCGGTCCTGCCCCGCGCGCAGATATTCCATCGCCTCTTCATAGCGCTTTTGCCTCAGCAGCGATCTGCCGATGCCGGCGTAGGCGATGGTCAGGTTCGGGTTGTAGTCAAGCGCTTCGCGCCAGCGCGTGTCCGCGGTTTCGTAGTCGAAATGGTGCTGTGCCTCGACCGCGCGGAGCAGCGCTCCGCCGTATTTTGTCGGCGCGAATACGTCAATCGACTGCGCGAGCCGGTCGATCACGACGATTCTGTCGCCCAAAAACACCGCGTCGACGGGGTTTCTGAAAAGCCCCTGCCGGTCGCCCAGGCCGCCGAAAACGAACAGCAGCCGCCCGTCCTCGTTGTAGGCGAACACGCGCGCCCGCTTGCTGTCCAGCGCGATGAACATGCCGATACCGTTCGTATCCACCGCGATGAATTCCGAGCGGCCGACCGGGATGCCCGCGCCGGAGAACGGATAGTTTTCATCGCCCATCGGGTAGACCAGATCGGCCGGCATTTTCAGGATGTTCTCGCCCTTGGCGTTCAGCCGCATCACGGCCCTTTCGTTTTCCGATCCCTGCACCGTCGCGAAGACGAAGCCGTCGCTGTCGATGGCGAGGTTCGTAAAATCGGTCGGCAGCCACAGCGACATGCGGCTGCGCTGCGCCTCGGTGGCCACCATGCGCCAGAGCATGTCGACGACGGTGAACAGGACCTTGTTAACGCCGAAGAATCTCGAAAACGCGCCGTCCGGCCGCAGCTCGACGATGCCTTCGTACATCCCCTTCGCGACGACGAAGATGCGCCCGGCGCTGTCGACCGCGAGCTTCGTCGGCCGGTAGGCGATCGCCTCAAACCCGACGATCTCCGGGCGCGCCAGCACGCGGCGCAGCGAGCCGTCCGCCTCGAAATGCAGGATGCGCGCCTGCTCCGGCTGCGTGATGTAGTAATCGCCCGCGTTTGTGACAAAGATGCCCGCGCAGTCCGCGAGTTTCTCTTCCGTACCGCCGTTGTCGAAGGACTCGACGACGCGGCGCACCGACAGGTCGTCGTCCAGCACGATCAGCCGCGAGGCGCACAGCGCGTACACCGCGTCGCCCGCGACGAACAGATCCGCGAGCCCGTCGAGCGCGGGCAATCCGAGCGCGCCGGCCGTCAGCGATGCCTCGAGCGTGTACGCGGGCGGGACCGCCTGCTGCCCGTGCCAGTATGTATAGATGTAGTTCGCCGTGCCCTGGTTTCCGGCCGCGCAGGCGGCGGACGGAAAGAGAACCAGGAGCGCCAGCAGCAACGCCCGCAGTCTTCGCACGCGCGCCCCTCCTTAATCCTTCATGCCGGACGTCGCCATTGTTTCCATGACGTTCGACTGCGACAGGATGAAAATGACCACCGGGATGACGAACATCAGAAGCGACGCGGCCGCGACGACGCCGGTCCGCGCGACGCCCGCGTCCGCCGCGATTTGCGACAGCATCGCCGACAGCGGCTTTAGGTTTTCCGAGTAGATAAAGCTGCCGCCGGTCGTCACCCACAGGTTTTGGAACGAGATGATGAACAGCGTGATCCACGCGGGCTTGACGACCGGCATCACGACCGTGAACAGCGTCTTCATCGGGCTTGCGCCGTCGATTGACGCCGCGTCGATCAGCGAATCCGGCACCTGCTCCATGAAATTCTTCATCAGGAACAGCCCGAGCGACAGCGCGAACGCCGGGAACACCACCGCCCAGTAGCTGTCGACCAGGCCGAGGTACGACATGATCACATAGTTCGGCACCGCGGTGACGGCGGGCGAGAACATCAGCGACAGCACGACGATCTGGTTGATCGTGCGGCTGCCCGGCAATTTCAGCTTCGCCAGCGGGAACGCGGCCATCGAAGCGAGCAAAATGTGGCCGACCGAGCCGGTCAGCACGATCAAAAATGTGTTAAACGCGTAGCGCATGAACGGCACCAGCGCGTTCGCGAGCAGTTCGAACAGATCCGCGAAGTTGTCGGCAGTCGGCTGCATCACGAACAGCTTCGGCGGGAAGATGAACAGCTCGTTGAGCGGCTTGAATGCGTTCATCACCATGAAGACGACCGGGAACAGCGACAGAACGGCGAACAGCAGCAGCATGATCAGCATCGCGACGCTGCCGCCGACGCTGCGGTTCGACCGCTTGTTCGTGAAGAACTTGCCGATCGCGGTGCGGGCCATCTTTTTCTCTTTCGGTTTGCGCGGCTTCGCCATGTTACGTGCCCACCTTTCGGAGCAGCCGCTGCACGAGCAGGTTCAGCGTCAGCATCATGAAGAACAGCAGCACGGCGATCGCGCTGGCGTAGCCCATTTCCAGCCGGATGATGCCGTAATCGTTCAGGTGGTTGATGATCGTGTGCGTCGCGTAGCCGGTGCTCGGGAAGCCGTTGAGCGCGACCGTCACGTCCGCGATCGCGAGCGAGTTTGTCACCGACATCACCGCGCCGAACAAAAGCTGCGGCCGCATGTTCGGCAGCGTCACGAACCAAAGCTCCTGCCATCGGTTTTTGATGCCGTCCACCTCGGCCGCCTCGTACTGCGCTTTGTCCACGCCTTGCAGGCCCGCGATGAACGACAGGAAGCCGACGCCGAGGCTCATCCACAGCGAGACAAGGACGACGATGATCATCATGTAATTCGCGTCGCGCAGCCACAGGATCGGCGCGCCGATGACCCCGAGGCTCAGCATCCACGCGTTGACGTATCCGTGCGCATCGCCGGAAAACAGCATCGTGAAGATCAGGTACGCGTTGCCGGAGATGGACGGCGCGAAGAACACGACCGTCAGGATCGCGCGCGGGATGCGCGGCAGTTCGTTGATCAGCCACGCCATCAGATAGGAAAAGATATATCCGAACGGCCCGATGATCAGCGCGAGGATGAGCGTATTTTTGATCGCGGTGAGTGAGGAACACAGGGTCATCTAGAAACAGCTCCATGTAGTTCAAAAGGCCGGTGAACCGCGCCGGTTGCAGCACGTTAAAGCGTGTGAAGCTGAATCCGATCGACATCGCGACCGGGATCACCGTGAACAGCGTAAAGAAAAGCAGATACGGCGCCATCATCAGGTACGCGCGCTTGTTTTTCCTTGCGACATGGAGCTGGTATTGGCGTTTCGTCATCTCGCGGACGGCTGTCCGCCTCGTCTCAAGGTTCACCGCCAGCCCTCCCGTCCGGCCCGACCAGCCCGAATTCTTCGCGTTTTTTCGCGATTTCCTCGTTGATCAGGTCCACATACTCGTACAGCGTGTCCGATGGGTTCACATAGTCTGTGATGACCTTGACAAAAGCGGTGTCGAGGTAGCGCCCGGTGATGTAGCCGCCCGGCACCTGCTCGACGCCGCGCAGCGTGCCGAGCATGCCGGTCAGCACCGGCTTGATGTCCTGTGGCCAAGGAATGGACGCGAACGCCTTCAGGTTCGCGACCGGATACCGCCCGGCCTGCCCGAGGATCGACTCCATCTCGCGCGCGTACTTCGTCTGGGTGTCGCCGCTCGTCCACCATTTGAGGAACGACCAGCTCTCTTCCGCCGTGCCGTGCTTTTCCGCCATGTTGCGCACGATCATCGCCGCGCTGGTGACACAGGGCGCGCCATAGACGATCTTGTCGTCGTCGCCCATCGTGCCCGGTACCGGCGCGATGGCCCAGGCGCCGCGGATTTCGGGCGCGGATACCATCAGCCGCGAGTAGTTTGTCAGGTCGACGATGCCGATCGGCACCTCGCCGATGCGGAACCGCGTCACAAAGTCCACCTCGAGCGGGAAACCGTGCTGCGTGTAAAACTCCGTCCACTTGCGGAACGCGGTGTTGCCGGCCTCCGAGATGATCGTGCTCGACGCGCCGTCCTTTTCGTAGAGTTCGCCGCCGCGCTGGTACAGAAGCGACAGGAAAACCGGGTTGACGGCCTTGCTGTTGCCGATGGATACCGCCGCGCCGAGCGTCGCGATCGGCTTGGATTCGAGGTAGATCTCCATGTTGCGGCGCTGCAGGTACGGAATCAGCTCGATCAGGTCGGCCCACGTGGCCGGAACGTTCAGCCCCATGCCGTCGAGGAGATCCTTCCGGTAGAACATCACCGGGAAGCTCATCTGGTCGGGCAGCGCGTAGCAGCCGCCGTCAAAATAGAACGACGCCATCGCGGCGGGCAGAAACTCCGCGGCGACGGCCTCGAAATCGTCAAATTGCGTTAAATCGTACGCCGCGCCGCGGAACGCGAAGTTGACCGGCGCGCTGTTGCCGATCTGGATCGCGACATCCGGCCCGACGCCCGTGAACGTCGAGGGCAATAGCACGTCCGGGTTGATCAGTTTCAGGTTGACTTTGACGCCTTTTTCGGGTTCAAAGCTCTCGTTGATCAGCCTGCGGACGACGTCGAACTGGTCCCGGCCGGTCGACAGCCAGATGCTGATCTCCTTCGCCTGGCCCTGCACCGCCGACTGAATGACGTTGTAGTCGTTGTAAAACGAACCGAAGAACGAGGCGAAAGTGTGGCCCGCGTTCTCAAAGAAGTTGCCGTCGGCCCGCACGTCCGGCATGTCTTCGCCAGCGACGATCAGGTAATCGATCCGGAGCGGCTGATCCTTTAAGTCGAGCGTCGACTTGCCGATTGCCGTGATGCACTCCTTGAACGACGCGAGCCTTTTGACGACCACGGCGCTGTCGCCGCGCAGCATGTCGTCGATCACGGCGATCAGCCGTGTGATGCCCGCGGTGCGCTCGCTGCCCGCGCCGGTCAGCGCGGTCAGCGCGTCGTACGCGTTAGAAAGCGCGGCGCGCTGCTCCGTCAGCGACCGCATCAAGCCCGGCACGCGCTTGAAAATCTGGTAATCGCGGTACGGATCGGGCACGGAGCCGGTGATCGCGGCCACGTCGCGGTACAGCGCGTTCAGCGCGTCGATGATCCCTTCGATGTCCCGGAGCACGCCGCCCATCGCGCCGAGGGTCACGTTCAGCTCGATCCGGTTGACGCCTTTCGAAAGGTAAAACCAGTAATCCTCGAGGCCGTCGCCGACCGTCTCAAAGCGGAAGCTTGTGCCGAACGGAAACCGGATGTCCGCCGCCTCCGCGAACGGGATCGCGCCGTTGACAGAAAGCTGCCGGGCCGCGTACATCCCGCGCCGCTCGCTTTGCTTGTACCGGAACGCGATGCGGTACAGGCCGTCCTCCGGCGCGTCGACGTCCCATGCGATCCATTCGCCGGGCTCGTTCCACGCGGACGCGCCGATGGAGTTTAACGTGATGTAGGTCGGGTGATACGGCTCGCTGAGCGGCGACGTGCGGTCGTTCATCGGATAGAACGACGGCGACGATTTGAGCGCGGCGTCCTCGGCCTGGATCTTGACCGGCGCGGTTTTCGCGCGCGCCGCGCCGCCTTCGGTCAGGCGCGCGATGTAGTCGGCATAAGGCGGAAGCGCCTGCCTGGGGCCGAACGTGATCGTGTCGAGGATCATGCCCTCGGAGATGGATTCGATGCGTACGGTGTTCGTTCCGGCTTTCAGCGGAAAAAGAAGCGGCTCGACCGCGTAGCCCATCGCGTCGCGCAGGTACACGGTCCGCCACTCCGGCGTTTCGATCTGCGACGGGATCGGCTGGTTGCCTTTGGCTGTTTTGTAATCGCGGTTTTTGTCGTTCCACATCCGGGAAAAGGACAGTTCGCCGGCCTCCGTGAAAGGCGTCTCGCCGTTGACGGTCAGTCTGCGCAGGATATCGCCACCGCTGCCCTCGCCCGGGAAGTAACGGAGCATGACCGTGTACAGCGCGGTCTCCGGCGCGGTCACTTCGTATTCGACCCAGCCGGAACCGCCGGTGTACAGCGTTCCGTCGTCGAGCACGGACAGTTCCGGCATGTCGCACGCGGCGTATGCGGACGCCCGCAGCGAAATGGGAGCCGGATCGGACGGCAGCGCGGCCCACATAGTCCGCGCGTCGCGGTACGCGGGCGCCTCCGCGCGCGCGGCCGAAACGGCGAGCAGCAGCGCCGCGACCCAAAGACCCGTCCACAGCTTCCGCTTCATGCGATCCCTCCGGCAGACGTCATTCGTTTCGTACAACCAAGCAAGGGAGGCGTGACGCCCCCCTTGCTCTGTTTTCGGTTTGGGTTACTTCGTCAGACCGGCGTCCTTCAGGCTCGCTTCGATCTCGGCGTTGAACGATTCCATCGTCGAGCGCGGCGACAGGTTGTCGGTGATCACGACGCGCACGACATCATAGATCGGATGCGCTTCGCCGTTGTAGGTGAACCCGCCGATGCCGGCGTTGTTCAGCGTCGCCAGCGGGTTGTACGACGTGCGGGTGATCAGCCAGTTGTACAGCTCGACCGACAGCTCGTCGCCAAAGGATTCCATGCGCGGCGCGGCTTCGTTCGTGCCGTCCACCTCGCCCTGCAGCCACGCGCGGCGGTCCGCGTCGGCGAACAGGTCGAACGAGAGGTTTACCAGCGTCTCGACCAGAACGTCTTTTTCGATGCCCGGGAAATCATTCTCGACGCCGCCGAGCACGCCGCCCGTCAGGCCGAGGTCATAGTAGGCCGCGCGGTAGTTGTCGCTGAGCGTCGTGTAGTCGCCTTCCGTGCCGAGCGTCACGTTTTTGCCCCACGGATACGGCACAAAGCCCCAATCGAGGCCGTTGGTGTTCAGCGGGCCCATTTGCCACGTCGCGCGGTGCGTCATCGCCACTTCAACGCCCTGATCAAACGTCACGCCGGGCGTTCCCCAGTAATCCGGCAGGCCCGCGGCGTCCGTGTTCGCCGGGCGGCAGAGGCCCGCGTTAACCAGCTTCTGCAGGAACTCGACGCTTTCGATGAACGCGTCCGTCGTGACCTGCGGCATGTACGTCTCCGGGTCGACCGTCATGACGCCGTTCGCCGGCGCGGCAAAGATCTGCCAGTAGTTCGGGTCGATGAAGAACGTATACGTGCCTTCCGGCAGTTTCGACTGAAGCTCCGACATATACGCGAAGAAATCGTCATAACTCCACTTGCCCATTTTGAACATCTCGCCCGGGTCATATTCCATGCCCGCTTCGGCGATCATTTTGCGGTTGAAGACGAGGCCCTCGGTGCCGGGATAATCCAGCAGATAGCCGCTGTTGAAATCCTTGAACAGCTCCGGCATCGGCAGCTTCGCGACGATGTCGCGCGTGTTGACCAGCGCGTTGCTTGAAAAGAGCAGTTGAGTCCACATCGCGGACAGGTTGTTGGTGATGTGCCAGACCGGCTGGCTCGCCGCGACCGACTTGGAAAATTCGGCCGGCATGTCGTCCCATTCCACCGTGGCGGTGTAGAATTCGAAGTTGCAGTTGTACTTCGCCTTCGCGGCCTCGTATATCGGAAGCCACGCCTCTTTGTCCACGTCCGTCACGTCCTCGGCGTACGGGTTCGGGCTGTCCCAAAGGCGAACTTTGACCGTCGCGCCCTTGAGGTCGTACTTGGCTTCTTCCGCGTGCGCGAGGGAGAACAAGCCCAAAAGCAGGGTCAGCGCCAGGAGCAGGGAGCAGAGTTTCTTCATTTGAGGTACCCTCCTTGTTGATTTCAAGCCGGGACGCGGCCCGGCAAACAAGCGATAGAAGTGCGCCCGGACGCCGCTGATTTATCGCGCTAAAGAAGTAAATTAATAGTTTTTGAACAAGAGTTTTGTGTGTTTCTTAATGCTATGGTATCAAAACATGAAAGCGCTGTCAATGGCTTTGGAACATTCCGAACATGATTTTATAAATCCGTAATCTACGCGAAAACAATTGGGCGCATATCGGCGGACGCATCACTTGAAGAATTGCCGGAAGGCGGCGAAAGCCTCAAGGCGCGGCTTGTAGAGCGGATGTCCAGCGTATCAACTGCGCATAAACACAAAAAGACGTCATAAAATCCAGATACTTGCCAGGCGAAGACGAAGCTTCACTCGCAAGATTGACATATCCCTTGCGCTCCTGTATATTGGAAAAAACAACCGGTTTTGAGAAAAAACCAAGGGGGGAAGCGAGTATGCGTCATCGCCTTGCGTTTCTCTGCGCGCTGATGGTTTTCATCGCGCTTTTGCTGCCCGCCGCCCCGGCGCTGGGCGAAACGTCGGACGACTTTCTCGCGCAGTACCTGGCGTTGGGTGAAGACGATAAATCGGGCAAAGAACAATTGGTTCAAAAGGCGCGCGAGGCGCTCGGGGTTTCACTCACATATGACCTTGTCAACAAGCTGGCCGGAGACACGCACGGGCTGAGCGAAAAAGATATGGGGGAAGCGGTTTCTTTCCTCTTCGACATTTGTTTGCGGAGCGACGACGATTATACGGTATTCCTCGATCCAAACACGAGCGACGCGTGCCGTGACTTTCTGGACAGTTCGACCGGGTTTCTTTTGGATCCTGTCGTCATCGCGGAGGAATACGGCCTCGGATACCGGGAAGTTGTCGCGCGCGGCTGGGTCACACGGTATTTTGCGGGAATGCAGGCGTCGGCTTTTGTCCAAAGCTGGGTTACGGCGGAGCCGGACGCGTTGTTTGAGGCGTTGCCGCACTATACGGGAAAAACATCCGCCGATACCTTCCGGCTGGTTCCTGTTCCGGAAGCACGCCTGAATGCCGGCGCGCCATGGGGCTATGCGATGGAACCCGCGGAGGCGGGCGTCGTCGTCATTTTCTTCGACGAGCGAAACAGCCCCGGCGTGCCGCAATGGTTTCTCGGGCAGATGGCGCAGATGCCCACGTCCTGGTATGCCAAAAGCCCCTGGGCCGCCCGATACGCGCTCGTCATGGAAACGGATCTCGTGTCCGTCGGCCGGTATTCGCCGGGTAACGGCACCGCGTACCGACAAAACATCCGTTCGACCGTCTATGACGTCGCGACTGGCGAAGCCCTTTGGACAAATGAAGCCAGGGGCGGAAACCCGCCCGACAAGGTGCAGGGATCCAGCGACGGATACGGCGGTCTGCCGGTATACGAAGTCAACACGGCCGTACAGGCGTACCTGAGCGGTCTGCTGGGCGAATAAGCGGCGGCACTGGACACCCACCCGCCCCGTCAAAACATATCGGTCTCAAACATGCCTGCGTTCTGCCCGAACGCGCCGCGCAGCGCGTCGGCGTCCCGCAGCCCGTCAAAAGGCGTGTTCAGCCGCGCCATAAAGTCCCGCGGCGTCTCGAGCTTCTCACCGGGCAGCGCCGGAATCAACGTGGCCGCGACCCGCACGGTTTCACAGCCTTCCGCCTCCGCAATCGCCCGCAAAAACCCGGGCAGCCTCGCTTCCGCCTGCGGAACCGCCGTCAGTTCCGTGACGCGCAGCGTTTTGCCGTCCCCGCCCTTCGCCGCGCACGCGTAGGCGACCGGTCCGCCTTCCGAAAGCAGCACCACCGGCGGCTTCCATTGCTTTAGCACCCAATTGTTCCAGTACGCCTCGGCGCGGATGACCGCGCCGTTCAGCCGGCCTGCAAACAAGTCGTACATGCCCATCAAAAGCGGCAGGTCTTCCGGCAAAAAAGAGCGCGCCGTCTCGTCTTTCGAAAGCGTCGGCAGGGCTGCCGCTTTCACAGCCGTGAAGCGCGCCGCGCAAAACCGCCACCCGAGCCGTTCATACACCGGCTGATCGCCGAACAGGATCGACACGGGCATGCCGCGCGCCTCCATCGCCTCGACCGCCATGCGCAGCAGCGCCTCGCAGTGCCCCTGCCGCCGGTATTCGGGCTTCGTGCTGACCTCGCCGATGCCGCCCATCGCCACCGCGCGGCCGTTCAGCCAGATCGTCCGCCGAAACACGCGCACCGTCGACACGATTTCGCTTCCGTCCATCGCGACGAAAATCAGGCCGCAGTCCGCATCCGGGTCCAGCTCGAAATGGCGCTCAAAATACGTCGCGTCGTCCAGCGTGAATACGCTGTGGCAGTGTTTGTACCAGGCCGGAAGTTCCTCCCGGCGGAGCGCGCGGTACTCAATCATCCCAGTTTTCCTCGTCCGGCTTGCGCGCCTCGGCCTCGTCGTCCGTTCCGATCAGCCGCTTCGCGTCGCGCTCGGACAGCTCCTGCACGCTTTGCAGGCGGCGCTGAATCGTCCGCGTCTTCCGCGCGGCGTCCTCGATCGACGCGGTCGCCTGGTGCAGCCGCTGCTGCGTCTTGGAAAGAAGGTCCGCAAACCTGCCAAACTCGGTCTTGACCGCGCCGAGCAGTTCCCAGACCTCGCTGGAACGCCGCTCGATCGCCATCGTCCGGAAACCCATCTGCAGGCTGTTGAGCAGCGCCAACAGCGTGGTCGGGCCGGTGACGATGACGCGGTAGCTGCTCTGCAACTGCTCGACGATGCTGCCGTGGCGCAGCACCTCGGCGAACAGCCCTTCAGCGGGCAGGAACATGATCGCGAAATCGGTCGGGTTCGGCGGGTCGATGTACTTTGTGCGGATGCGGCGCGCTTCGTGTCGGATCGTCATTTCAAGCGCGCGGCCGGCCGCGTCGGCGGCGATCTTGTCGCCGCGCTCGGTCGCCTCGATCAGCCGCTGATAGTCCTCCGCCGGGAATTTCGCGTCGATCGGCAGGTACACGACGCTGTCGTCGTCCTCGCGGCCCGGCAGGCGGATCGCGTATTCGACGCGCTCGCCGCTGCCCGGCTTGACCGCGACGTTCTGCTCGTACTGTCCGGCCGCCATCGCTTGCTCAAGCAGCGCGCCTAATTGCACCTCGCCCCAGATGCCGCGCGTCTTGACGCTGGTTAAGACCTTTTTGAGGTCGCCGACGCCGACCGCGAGCGTCTGCATCTCGCCAAGGCCCTTATAGACCTGCTCCAGCCGCTCGGACACGGTGCGGAACGATTCGCCGAGCCGCTTGTCCAGGGTGCTGTGCAGCTTCTCGTCGACCGTCTCGCGGATCTGTTCAAGCCGCTTTTCGTTTTCGCCGGACAGCCGAAGCAGGCTCTCGCCCAGCGTCTGCCGCATCTCGGTCAGCCGCCGCTCGTTCTGCGCAAGCTTGTCCTCAAGCGTCTGTGACACGCGCGACATCTGCTGGTCGTACGCGTTCAGCTTTTCTTCGATGTTGACGCGCATTCTGTCCATGCGCTCCTCTTCGACGCGGCTCATCGCGCGGATCTGCCCACCGAACGAGTCGAGCTGCTGCTGCTGCGTCCTGGACATCTCGCCCATGATGCGCACGACCGAGTCGCTCATGCCGCGCAGGTTGCCGGACATCTCCTCGCGGTCGGCTGCGCGCTCCGTCGACGTCGCGTCGCGCAGCGTCGACATGCCGCCTTTGACGGCGTCCTCGACCTCCCGAAGCTTGTTTTCCAGATCGCGCCGCTGGCGGGACACGCGCGCGTACAGCGGAATCACCACCGCGAGCAGCAGCAGCGCAAGGCACAGCACCAGCGCGTACGGTTCCTCGAGCCATGTCAGAAACGCATCCATCAAAAAACCTCCCTATTGGGCCTGAAACACATCGCGAAGCCAGTCGATCGATTCGACGATCTCACGGTCCTGCCCGACCGCGCCGCCATACGGTTCCAGGATTACGTCGCCTTTGTATCCGTTCGCGCGAAGCGCGCGCGCAAAATCCCGAAAGTCGTGCGCGCCGCGCCCGGGCAGCGCGAACCGCCCGTTCGCGTCAAAGTCGAGCACATGCACGTGCGAAAGCCGGTCGCCCATCCGGTCGACATAGTCGGTCAGCCGGTGGCCGAGCTTCATCACCTGCTTGGTGTCGAGCGTGAAGCCGATGTCCGGCCACAGCGCGGCGAACTCGTCAATGCGCGCGGGCTCGTTCAGCCAGCACCAGTGGACGGTCTCCCAGGTGAACCGAATACCTCGGTTCGCGCACAGCGCAATGGCCTTGGCGATGTGCTCCCGCCAAAGCGCGAAACGCGGCTTTCCCGCGTCAATGTTCCACAGGCCGTGGTAAACAAAAATCCGCGCGCCGAACGCCTGCGCCGCGTCGAGAACCGACCCGAGCATCACGAAAGCGTCGTCGCGCTGCCGTTCCGATCTCGCGATCAGACCGGCGTCATAGTGTGTCGACATCGTGTGAACGGACACCGCGTCCACCGCGCCCAAACGTGATCTGACCAGCGCGCCAAACCCCGCGTTGTACTCGGAGAACGTTTGCAGGAACACCTCTGCGCACGGGATGCCGAGCGACGCGATGCGCTCCGCCGCGTCCTCGGTGTTAAGCCTGCTATAGAACGCGGCGGTCGACAGCCCGATCCGCATGCGTTACGGCTGCTTTCCGATGTAGGCCAGGATGCCGCCATCGACGTACAGCACATGCCCGTTGACGAAGTCCGACGCGTCCGACGCCAGGAACACCGCGGGGCCCATCAGGTCTTCCGGCGTGCCCCAGCGGCCAGCGGGCGTTTTGGACAGGATGAAATTGTTGAAAGGATGGCCGTCCTCGCGCAGCGGCGCGGTCTGCGGCGTCGCGATATAGCCCGGGCCGATGCCGTTGCACTGGATGTTCGCGCCGCCGTATTCGGAGCAGATGTTGCGCGTCAGCATCTTCAGGCCGCCCTTCGCGGCGGCGTAGGCGGAGACGGTTTCACGGCCCAGCTCGCTCATCAGCGAGCAGATGTTGAGGATCTTGCCGTGCCCGGCCTTGATCATCGACGGGATCACGGCCTTCGCCATGATGAACGGCGCGGTCAGGTCGACGTCGATCACCTTGCGGAAATCCTCGGCGCTCATCTCGGTCATCGGGACGCGCCGGATGATGCCCGCGTTGTTGACGAGGATATCGACCGGGTCGACTTCCCGCCCGATGGCCGCGATCATCTCCGTCACCTGCTGTTCGTTCGTCACGTCGCACACATAGCCGCGCGCGTCGACGCCGATCTCCCTGTACGCGGAAAGCCCCTTGTCGACAAGCTCTTGGTTGATGTCATTAAACGCGATCGCGGCGCCGGCCTCGGCGAACGCCCGGGCGATCGCGAACCCGATGCCGTACGACGCGCCGGTCACCAGCGCGACCTTGCCTTTTAACGAAAAGCTATCCAATATGCCCATATCGTCCTCCTACTTCACCGTTTTCAGCGCATAAGCCTGCGAACCCAGCCCCTGTTCTTCCAGTTTGGCCAGTTGCAGATACGGGTCCTTGCCGTGCAGCCGCTGAAACAGGTGGCCCTCCCCGCCCAATTCCATGCCGGCCGGCACGCCGACCGGGATCAGGTCTTCGATCCGGATCGCGTCGAGGCTCGCGCGCTCGACGGCGACGATGTCGTCCGACGCGAAGATGCCGATGTCCGGCACCAGCGAGGGCGTCGTCATGCCCCAGCAGTCGCAAAGCGCCGTAATCTGCGTCGCGACATTGATGTAATAGGCATTACCCGGTGCGAACGTGTCCAGCACGGTTTTGGTGCAGATCGCCATGCCGGTCTGGAAGTCCTCATAATGGCCGCCGTCCAGCTCGATCGCGCCGGTCGGGCAGACCTTCTGGCAGTGCCGGCACATCGTGCAGTGGTGAAAATTGATCTGGTAATCGTCTCCCTCAAAGCTGTTGGCGTGGTGGTTGCAGGCTGCGATGCACTTTTTGCAGTGGGTGCATTTTTCCTTTGCCCAGGTCAGCCCGCCTTCGAGGCCGTGGATCTCATGGCGGGTCCGGTCGGTGACGCAGCCCATCGCGATGTTCTTGCACGCGCCGCCGAAGCCGCAACTGCCGTGCCCCTTGACGTGTGAAAAGTCGATCAGGAAGTCGGCGTCGTGGATCAGCCCGGCGACGTCGACATGGCGGAACGACTTGTAGCCGACTTCTTTCTCGTAGAAATACTTGCCAAGGTGGCCGCAGTCGTCCAACAGCGGGCACCCGAGGTTCGTTTCCGTATAGCCGCGCACCCAGGGCTGGCGCCCGTACAGATAGTGATCGGTGCAAAAGCAGTCGCCGCCGTTTTCCTTGATGAATGTGACGAGCTTCTGCACGATGATCGGCGGGATGGTCGAGTAGCTGACGCCGTCGCCGACGTGCATCTTGATCGCGACGGTCTTGCCTTTGACCTTCGCGCCGAGGCCGGTTTTTTTGAGCAGGCGTACGAACTTTTCGGGCAGTGTCTGCGTGGCTTCATACCGCGCGTACGCCATCGGGGCAAACCAAACTGTCGCGGCCATTTTGGGTATCCCTTCTTCTATGGAATGTGGTATAATACCGTCAGTATACCATATGAGACGGAGGAGGACAATACCATGCGACAGGTATACGCGCACCGCGGCGCGTCAGGCTACGCGCCGGAAAACACGCTGGAGGCGTTCGAACTGGCGGTTCACCAGAAGGCGCACGGCGTCGAGCTGGACGTGCACCTTACCAAGGACGGCGTAGTGGTCGTCACACACGACGAAAAGATTGACCGCGTGTCCGACGGAAGCGGGTTTGTCTGCGAAATGACGCTGGCGGAGCTCAAAAAGCATTCGTTCGGCAAGGCGTTTCCGGCGTACCGGGACGCGAAGATGCCGACGCTGCGCGAAGTGTTCGAGCTGCTGGCCGGAACCGGCCTTTGGGTCAATGTGGAGCTGAAAAACAGCGTGATCGCCTACCCGGGCATGGAGCAAAAGTGTATCGGCCTGGCGGCCGAGACCGGCATGGCCGGGCGTGTGCTGTTCTCGTCGTTTAACCATCACAGCCTGCTGCGCGTTAAGGAAATCGACAAAAGCATGCCCTGCGGCATCCTGTACAGCGCGACGATGGTGCGCCCGTGGGCGTATGCGGCGGTGCTCGGCCTCGACGCGCTGCACCCGCACTGGACGGAACTGCTCGTGCCGGACGAATGCGCAGAGGCGCACAAGGCTGGATTGCTCGTCAACCCGTGGACGATCAACGAAGAGGACCTGATGCGAAAGGCGTTTGAACTTGGCGCGGATTATGTGATCACAAACTATCCCGACAAAGCGCTTGCCGTGCTGCAATCGCTGTAGCCGATTCAAGGAGGGCCACACATGCCCGAACTGCCGGATCTGACCATCTTCGCGCGAAATCTTGGAAAGGCGCTGGAAGGCCGCCGCGTTGAAAGCGTCTTGGTGCGGAAGCCCGCGCGCGTGTCCGTGCCGGAGGCAGCGTTTTCGGCCCGTGTCGCCGGTCAGACGATCGACAGCGTCTCCCGCGAGGGCAAGGAGACGCTGTTTCACCTGTCAAACGGCGCGGCGTTTTCGGTTCACCTGATGCTGATGGGACGGTTCGCGGTTGGCGGCGCGGCGGAAGCAGCCTCCGACAAACACGGCATCCTGTCCCTCGCGCTTTCCGGCTGCGAGGCGCTTTCCGTGTCCGACCCGCACGGGCAGGCGCGCGTCACGCTCGACCCGAAGCCGTCCGCCGTACCGGACGCGCTGTCGGACGCGTTCACGCTCGACTTCTTCCTGCGGCTGCTGCGCAAAAACGCGACGAAGAACATCAAGGCGCTGTTGGTCGACCAGGCGATGGTGCGCGGGATCGGCAACGCGTACGTCGACGAGATCCTGTACGCGGCGAACATCGCACCGGGTTCGGTCACCGGACGCATTCCGGCCGCCGGGCAGCGCGCGCTGTACGAGGCGATCCCTTCGGTGCTGCGCGGCGCGATCGAGACGCTTGAGCGGCTGACGCCGGACGCGATCGCCGGTGAGGAGCGGTCGTTCCTGAAGGTACACAACCGGAACCTGACCGAAACGGAAGACGGCGAGCCGATCATCGTCCGCGAGGTCGCCGACCGAAGGACGTACTACACCGCGAAGCAGAAGCTGTATCTGTAGGCGGCGGTCGCATATCGGTCTATTGCGGCTGTCCGTCTGCACATCCCGGCGCTCACTCCGGCTTCGCCGTATCTCCCGCGTCAGCGAACGTGATCGTCATGACCCGCTCCTCATACGCCGTGCGGGCCTCGTCCAGCGGCGCGAGCATGTAAATCCGGCACACGTCGTCCGCGTACACGAAATCCATGGACGACGCGATCACGCGCCATGTCCAGGTGCCGTCGGGCTGCCTGACGGGCTCCCGCTCGGCCGTGCCGAACGAAAATGTGCTGCTGTGATCCTCGCCGAAATAGTCGTTCCCGTCGCCGTCCTTGAAATACAGCATGCCATGGCTGCCGTAGGATTGCAGTTTGGCGATGGGGTGGATGGGATGTTTTTTCATTGTGGCTTCGTCCGGAAACACAGCGTCCAGCAGGATCGTGACGGTGTTGGGCGTCCTGACGGCCTCCACGAAACGAATCGTAAAGTCGCCATAGGGGATTTCCATAGGATCCGAAGCGCCCTTTCGTTCGCTCGCATGCAAGGCGATTGCGACGTACGCCTTCAATGTCTCCATTTGGCTTAGCCTGCCCAACTCGAGCAGATAACTGATGAAGCCCTTGCCCTTGTATTGTTCACTGTGTTTCAGGCTGCCGCTCCATATGCTGCCGTCCTCGTCCGTCACAATGTTTCCTTCGTCGATCAGCTTGTCGATGGTTTCGTCATCGGTCAGCGCATCGTACGCAAGCGGGACAATGGGGCCGTTCACCGCCAGCGCCTGTATGTCCAGGACGATTTCGCACGCGGGCGGCGCGTCAGCAGCTTCCCCTTCCGCCAACACGGTCGAAAGCGCGCTTGTGATGATTTCGCCCGGCTGAATAATCATGTGGGAAATGCTTTTGCCGTGGCCTATGCCGTCCCAAACTCCGTTGAATGTCGGGTCGCAGATCAAAAAAACCGGCTGATCCTTTGTTTTGTTTTCCACGGTCCAACTGATCACGGCCGAAGCGCCGTCGTAAGCCGCGTCAATGACCGTCACCTTCAGCGTCTCCGATTCAAAGACCCGGTCAACGGGCGTGATGATCCCCGCCAGCTCTTCGTTGATCCTGGCGTTTCCGTCCTGATCCGTCTGGGTGATGAACGCCCGGCTCCCCCAGTTGATGGCCGCCAGCGCGAGACCCGCCAACAGCAGGAACAGCGCGATGCCCAGTACCAGCGCGACCGACAGTTTTCGTTTCACAATCGTTCCCTCCTCATGTTCCGCAAGCGCGCGCAGCGCCGCGAGCGCTTCCTCCTCATAGTCTGTCGGCGGCGGCGGCAGCGCCCTGTCGAGGTATGCCTTGTCGATGACAACCTTCTTCATTCGAACACCACCTCCTTGTCCGCCAGCCTGTCCCGAAGCGCGCGGCGCGCGCTGTGCAGACGGCTCTTGACCGTTGTGACCGGAATGCCGAGCACCTGCGCGATTTCCCGCTCCGAATAGCGGCCCGCGTACATCAACAGTAGCGGAATGCGCCATTTTTCGGGCAGCTCCACAAGCGCCTGCGTCACGTCCGGATCCGGTGGCTTGAAGTCCGTGTGAACCGGCAGATCCCGCGAGGGCGAGACGCGCATGCGATAGCGCTGGATGTTCCTGCATTCATGGATCACAATCTTGGCCAGCCATGGCCGGAAGCGTTCCGGGGAAACCTTTTCCCGGGACGCCCACGCCTTCATCAGCCCCTGCTGCACGGCGTCCTGGGCGTCCGCGTCGCTCCGGAGAATGCTCGCGCCGATGCGGAACAGCGTGCCGTACAGCGCGGCCGCCTCTTCGGCGAACATCGCTTTTTCGATCATGGCGACCTCCAAGCTCATCAGAAATGCATTTCAACATATATACGCTTCAGGAAGGAAAAAAGTTGATGC
>JAVBOQ010000011.1:0-2619 GCA_031550455.1 Eubacteriales bacterium | reverse complement strand
CAGGTTGTTCTTTTTGCCGACGACCATCAGGAAGTGCGGCGAAACGCCCTCGATGCCGGTCAGCACGCCCTCGACCTGCGAGGGGAACACGTTGACGCCGCGGATGATCAGCATGTCGTCCGTGCGGCCGACGAGCTTTTGCATGCGGACGTGCGTGCGGCCGCAGGCGCACGGCGAGGCGTCGAGCGTCGTTAAGTCATGCGTCCGGTAGCGGATCAGCGGCAGGCCTTCCTTGCGCAGCGTCGTGAACACCAATTCTCCCTTTTCGCCGTACGGCAGCGCCGCGCCGGTGTCCGGGTCGAGGATTTCCGGCACAAAATGGTCTTCCCAGATGTGCATGCCGCGCTGCGCCGCGCATTCCATCGAGACGCCCGGGCCCATGATCTCGGAAAGGCCGTAAATGTCGTGCGCCGCGATGCGCAGCTTCGCCTCGAGCGCGGCGCGCATGCCCTCGGTCCACGGTTCCGCGCCGAACACGCCGGACGCGAGCTTCAGCCGCTCCGGCGAAATGCCCATCTCTTCCATGGTTTCGCCGAGCACCATCGCGTACGACGGCGTGCAGCAGATCGTCGTCGCGCCGAAGTCTTCCATCAGCATGATCTGCTTTTGCGAGTTGCCGCCCGACATCGGGATCACCGCCGCGCCGATGCGCTCCGCGCCGTAGTGCGCGCCGAGGCCGCCGGTGAAGAGCCCGTAGCCGTAGGAAACCTGCACGACCGAGTCCTTCGTCACGCCAGCGCACGCCAGCGACCGCGCCATCAACTCGGCCCATTTGTCGATGTCGCCCGCGGTGTAGCCGACGACAGTCGGCTTGCCGGTCGTGCCGCTCGACGCGTGGATGCGCACGATCTGGCTCTGCGGCACGGCGAACAGCCCGAACGGATAGTTGTCGCGCAGGTCGGTCTTTTCGGTGAACGGCAGGCTGGAAAGGTCGTCGAGGCCCCGGATGTCGCCCGGCGTCAGGCCAATGGCCTGCATCTTCGCGCGGTAGAACGGCACGTTCGCGTACACGCGCTTGACCAGCGTGACAAGGCGCGCGTCCTGCTCCGCCCGGAGCGCGTCGCGCGAACGGCACTCGGCCGCCGGATCCCAGATGATGTTGCGGTTATCCTTCATTGGCAGCCTCCCACCCGGCCAGGAAAGCCCGCCGGTTTGCTTCGATCGTTTTTTTCGGCACGCAGGCATCGACCGCCTCAAGCCACGCGCCCTGCGGCATGCGCATCCGCCGGGCGAACGCGCCGAGCAGCGCGATGTTGACCGCGCGCGGCGCGCCGGCCTCGGTCGCGATTGTGAGCGCGTCGAACGCGACGACGTTGCCGGCCGCCGCGAGGGATTCCATGACGTTTTCGGGATACTTGGCCGCACCGGTGATCACCGGCATCGGCGCGATCCGCTGCGTGTTGACGATGACCGTGCCGCCGCGCTTTAAGTACGGCAGCGCGCGGCCCGCCTCCATCGTCTCAAAGGATATGATCGCGTCCGCCGCGCCTTCCTCAATCAAGGGGCTCTGCACCGCGTCGCCGATCCGCACGTGCGTGATCACGTCGCCGCCGCGCTGGCTCATGCCGTGCACCTCGCTGACCTTGACGTCGCGGCCCGCCTGCATCGCGATCCGCCCCAGCACGCGGCTGGCCAGCAGGATGCCCTGCCCGCCGACGCCGACGATGATCACATTCAGGTTCATGCTCATACGCGCGCCTCCTCCCGGATGCAGCCGAACGGGCAAAGCTTGACGCACAGCCCGCACCCGACGCAGATCGATTCGTCGATCCGGATGCCCTTATCGGCCCGGGCGATCGCCGGACAGCCAATTTTCAGGCATGAACCGCAGTTGCGGCAGTCCTCCACGCGCACCGGCGCCGGATGGCTCTTAAAAAGAAGCGCGCACGGCGCGCGGGCGATGATAACCGACACCGCGTCCCGCGCCAATTCCTCGCGCAGCGCGGATTCGAGCGCGCCGAGGTCAAACGGGTCGACTGTCCGCACATGCTCGACGCCGCAGCCGCGGCAGAGTTGCGCGAGGTCGAGCGCGGGCGCGGGTTCGCCGTGGATGTCCTTGCCGCTGGCCGGGTTCTGCTGGTGTCCGGTCATGCCGGTGATCCGGTTGTCGAGGATCATCAGCGTGATCGCGCCGTGGTTGTACACCGCGTCGATCAGCGGCGTGATCCCGGAATGCAGGAACGTCGAGTCGCCGATGACCGCGACGGATTTTTTGGAAAATTCCCTGCCGTGCGCCTTTTCCGCGCCGAACGCCATGCCGACCGACGCGCCCATGCACAGCGTCGCGTCCATTGCGGACAGCGGCGGTGTCGCGGCGAGCGTGTAGCAGCCGATGTCGCCGAACACGTTGAGCCGGAGCTTTTTGATGATGTGGAACGTCGCCCGATGCGGGCAGCCGGGGCAGAGCACCGGCGGACGCGGCACGGCAAGCGGGGACGCGGCGGGTTCCGCCTCGGTATCAAAGAGCGCGTTTCGCACCGCGCGCACGCCGAGCTCGCCCTGCAGGCCGGTTTTGTCCTTGCCGGACGCTTTGATGCCGGCCGCGTTCAGCGCGTCTTCGAGGAACGGTTCGAGTTCCTCGATGACGACCAGCTTTTCGACCGACGCCGCGAACGCCCG
>JAVBOQ010000283.1:0-12222 GCA_031550455.1 Eubacteriales bacterium | reverse complement strand
CATGCTCCAGGTAGTCGTGATACTGCAGCGGCGCGGACGTGCGCGTGTCAAAGATCGCCGCGACCGCGACGCAGCACAGGCTCTCCGGGTCGATGCCGAGCAGCTCGCGCGAGTTCTCGATTTCACGAAGTCCGTCCGCGTCGCCCTCGACGAGCGCCATCACCCAGTTTTCCATCAGTTTTCTTTTGTATTGGAGCTTGCGGTGCAGGTCCTGCTGTTCTAACAGGCTCTCGACCGTCAGGCGGATGATCTGCGCGCTCTGGTAGACTGCGTCCGGCGCGCCGGTGACGCCGACCGCGCCGACGCAGCCGCCGTGAAACACGATCGGAATCGTCACGCCGGGCCGGGTGCCGCCCGGCATCTCGTCGTTCGGCTGGTAGACATGATCCCGCATGTCCCGCATCACGTCCAGCGACCCTTCGTGCACAAGGCCCAGGCGGGCCTTGTCGTGGCTCGCGATGATGACGCCGGCACGGTCCATGATGTTGACGTTGTGGAACCCGAACGCGGCCAGCCTGTCGATGAACGATCCGGCGATCTCGTTTGTGATCTGCATACGAAAACCTCCGTTTCCGGATTGAGTTTTGAGAGAAAACAACGGAAAGCGTCTGTATGTTTGTGCCGCGTCACAAAAACCGCACTTTGGATTGTACGCCTTTCTAGATCATCTCACAATACTAAAATTCACGAAAACGCTGTATACTTATTGTACAGAATCCCGGTATATACCAAGCGAAGGAGGGCGAGATTGGATGGCGCTGATCGACAAGATGGAGCTGCAGCTCAGACCGCCGGAAAGCGATTTTCCGCCGTATCCGGCCAAGTACATCACGCTGGCGACCGGCGAGAAGATGGTCGTCCGGCAAATCGGGCGCGACGAGGTACCGGTCGCGCTGGAAGCGGTGAAGCCCCTGATGGCCGTCCCGAAAGACTTCTACGACATCGTCGCGTCGCGGATGTACGCCGAAATGCTCGGCTATCAGGTACACCGCGTCAAGGACGAGTATATCTTTCTCGGCACGATCAACGGCGAAATCGTCGGCATCGTCAACGGGCGTTCGGTGGACGGGAAGCTCGGCATGAGCTATCACACGATCACGCTCCGCCAGGGCCTGCGCATTGGCGCGCAGCTTTTCGCCGCGAAGATGGAGTACCACTTTGATTACCTCAAGCAGGACGAGGTGCTGATCGTCGCGGAATCGCCCAACGGGTTCAAGCGCTGGATGATCGAGTACGAGCTGGTGTCAAGGCCCGAAACGTGGCATGAGCTCGGCGGCGTGCCGACCTATGTGCTGACGCGCGCGCTGTGGGAGAAGCACAAGGCGTCCAAGTGCACCGGCAGAAGACCTGTGCCGGACGCTCTGATGGAGACCGCGCTGCACCCGGTTCTGCCGGAAACCTACAACCAGTTGCCCGGGTGGAAACGCGGCGCGAAAGGAGGATGAGCATGCGTCAGGTTGGCATTGTGGGCGTCGGCCACACAAAGTTCGGCCGGTGGAACGGCTCGTTCATCGAGCAGGCGTGCGCGGCCGCCGTCGAGGCGCTGGACGACGCCGGAATCAAGACAGGCGAAGGCCACGGCATCGATCAGTTGTTCCTGGCGTCGATGGGTTCCGGCACGATCAACCGCATCTCGGGCGTCGCCTCGGCGATCGTCGACGCGCTGAACATTCGCCCCGCGATGGCGGAAACGGTCGAGAACGGCCCCGCTTCCGGCGCGTCCGCGGTCAAGCTCGCGACGATGGCGATCGCGTCCGGCATGTGCGACGTGACGCTGGTCATCGGCGCGGAGCTGATGCGCATCGTCTCCGGCTGGGAGAGCACCGACTTTGTCGCGACGATGTCGCATCCGGAGGCGGAATATCCGTACGGCCTGACGCTGCCGTCGTTCGCCGGGATGTTCACGCGGCTAAAAATGGAACAGACGGGCCTGACCGAAAAGGATCTGAGCATCGTCGCGGTCAAGAACCACGAAAACGCGATGCACAACCCTTGCGCGCACATCCGGCTGGTGCCGGACCTGTACGCGATCTCCGAGGACGAGGACGCGAACGTCATCAACCCGTACGTCGCGGATCCGATCCGCGTCTACCACACCTGCCCGATGTCGGACGGCGCGGCTGCGCTGGTGATTTGCGGCATGGACGTCGCGGACAGGTTCCCGAAAAAGCCTGTGCGCATCGCGGGCATCGGCCAGGCGACCGACACGCACACCGTCGCGGAGCGTGAGGATCCGACCGATCTGTTCGCCGTGCGAAGAAGCGCGGAGATCGCCTACAAAATGGCCGGCATGGGGCCTTCCGATATCGACGTCGCCGAGTTGCACGACGCGTTTCAGATTCTTGAAGTGTGCGAAAGCGAAGAAGTGGGCTTTTTTCCGAAAGGAACGGGTCATATCGCCGCGCGTGAAGGGAAAACGCGCGTCGGCGGCGAAAAACCTATCAACACATCGGGCGGACTGAAGGCCAAAGGCCACCCGCTTGGCGCGACCGGCGTATCGCAGATCGTCGAACTGGTGCGCCAATTGCGCGGCGAGGCGAACGGGCGGCAGGTCGAGGGCGCGAAGACCGGCCTGGCCGTCAACTTCGGCGGGTTCGGCAACAACGTCGTCACGACGATCGTCACGACAAAGGAGGCGAAGTAAATGGAAATGTACGCGTACCGATGCGACCAGTGCGGCAAGCTGCATCACCCGAAGCACTTCGTCTGCAAGGCGTGCGGCTGCCGGCAGTTCACCGAGGTGCCGCTCGGCGGCGAGGCGACGGTGCTGACCTGGACAAAGGTGTTCAACCTGCCGGAAGGCTACATGAAACCCTACCTGTGCTTCTGCATCGCGCAGTTTGAGAACGGCCTTCGGGTGTCCGGTCAGATCGACTGCGACGAGCCTTCGATCGGCATGCGTGTCACGTCGACGGTGCAGGTCGTCAAGGAGGGCGTCGGGAAGGACTTCTACGGATTCGTGTTCAAACCGCTTGCGGCTTGACGGCGCGATGAATCGGGAATGCCATGCGGCATTCCCGATTCGCTTTTCGGGAGGTGAAACGGTGGTACAACGGACTGTCGTCAAAGGCAACCTGTATTTTGATTCCGTGACGCTGATGCGCGTTTCCGCAACCGTCGAGGACACGCCGGGTGTCCTGTCCGCAATGGTCGGCATGGGCACCGCGCTGAACCTTGCGCTGCTCAAAAACATGGGCGTCGAAGCGCCGCAGGCCGGGCCGAACGATCTGATCATCGGCGTAGCCGCGGAAAGCGAGGCCGCGCTCGACGACGCGTTCGCGGCCGCGGAAGCCGCGCTCTTCGCGAAGGCGAAGAAAACGGAGTCCGCCGCGCAAACATTCGAGACGATCGGGCAGGTCGCGGCGCTTCGGGACGGCTATAACCTCGCGCTGATCTCCGTGCCCGGCGCGCACGCGGCGCGCGAGGCGAAACGCGCGCTCGACAACGACATGCACGTGTTCCTGTTCTCCGACAATGTTTCGATCGAACAGGAAATCGCGTTAAAAAAGCTCGCCTGCGCGCGCGGCCTGCTGATGATGGGGCCGGACTGCGGCACGGCGATCATCAACGGCGCGCCGCTCGGATTCGCGAACCGCGTGCGGCGCGGCGACATCGGCGTCGTCGGCGCTTCCGGAACCGGGCTGCAGCATGTCACGACGCTGATCGACGCGTTCGGCGGCGGCATTACGCAAGCGATCGGCACCGGCGGCCGCGACCTGAAAACAGAGGTCGGCGGCGCGATGATGCTGGCCGGGCTTTCCGCGCTGCGCGAAGACAAAAGCACGCGCGTCGTCGTGATCGTCTCAAAGCCTCCGGCAAAGGCGGTCGCCGAAAAAATCTTCGAAGCCGCGGGTCGGCTCGGGAAGCCGGTTGTGCTGTGCTTGTTCGGCGCGGCGCAGATCGACGGGCTGCCGGAGGGCGTGACACAGTGTTTTGACATTGAGGAAACGGCGCGGCGCGCGGTCGAGCGGTCGAAGGGAAGCGCGCTGCCGCTTTCCGAACCGGGAGACGCGGCGGCGGCCGTGGAGGCGTTTTTGGCGGTTCGGAAGCCGTCGCAGAAGTACCTGCGCGGCGTGTTCGGCGGCGGGACGCTCTGCGATGAGGCGATGATCACGCTGCGCAGGCTCGGCGTGCCGATTCACTCAAACATCCCGCTGGCGGAAAATGAAAAGCTCGACAACCTTGAAAAAAGCCAGGGCCATACGCTGCTGGACATGGGTGACGACTACTTCACGCTCGGCAAGCCGCACCCGATGATCGAGCCCGCGCTTCGGAGTGACCGGATCGTCCGCGAAGCGCTCGACCCACAGACCGCTGTGATGCTCGTCGACGTGGAACTCGGCCACGGGTCGCACAGGGACCCGGCGGGCGTGCTGCTTTCGGCGCACAAACGCGCCGTGGAATCGCTGGCGAAGGAGGGCCGCGCGGTGCTTTGGGTCGCGTCGGTCATCGGGACACAGGACGACCCGCAAAACATCCGCGAGCAAACCCAAAAACTGATCGACGCCGGTTTTGTTGTCCGCTACTCGAACGTGCGCGCCGCGAGGATCGCTGCCTCCGTCGCCGTGGAAGGAGGGATGCCGCGATGATCGCCGATTTGTTTTCACAGCCCATCAAGGCCGTCAACCTCGGCAACGAGGATTTCGCGGCGGAGCTGCACGGCGCGGGCTTTGACACGATTCATTTGCAATGGAAGCCGCCCGCGGGCGGCAGGCTTGATTTGATCGCTGCGCTGGACGCGTTGTCCACGCCCGAGACGGAGGCCGCCAACCGGGAGGCGCTGCGCCGCGTCAACGCCGCGCAGGTGATCTTAACGGATGTCCGCCCGGCGCGCGAGGCGGTGCCGGGGCTTGACGAGGACACGATCCTGCACGCCGGCCCGCCGATCGCGTGGGACCGGATGAGCGGGCCGCTGCGCGGCGCGATCCTGGGCGCGCTGCTGTTCGAACGGCGCGCGGAGACGATTGAGGAGGCGGAAGCGCTGGCGGCCTCCGGCAGGATCCGCTTCGCGCCCTGCCACGAGCACAGCGCCGTCGGCCCGATGGCGGGCGTGCTCAGCCCTTCGATGTACGTCAGTTGCCTGACCAACACGGCGTTCGGCAACACGGCGTACTGTTCGCTGAACGAAGGCCTCGGCAAGGTGCTGCGTTACGGCGCGTACGGGCCGGAGGTCGTCAAGCGCCTCGACTGGATGCGCGACACGCTCGGCCCCGCGCTTTCAAAGGCCGTGCGCCTGTCGGGCGGCGTCGACATCCGCGCCCTCGCCGCGCAGGCGCTGCACATGGGCGACGAGGTACACAACCGCAACAAGGCCGCGACGTCGCTGTTCATCCGGCAGATCGCGCCGTGGCTGCTCAAAGCCGACATCGACGAAGCGGCGCGCGTCGAGGTGCTGACATTCATCAACGGAAACGACCACTTTTTCCTGAACCTGTCGATGCCGATGGCGAAAGCTGCGCTGGACGCCGCGGACGGCATCCCGCACTGCACGATGGCCACCGTCATGGCGCGGAACGGCACCGATTTCGGCCTGCGCGTCAGCGGGCTGCCCGGGCGCTGGTTCGTCGGCCCGGCCGGCGTCGTCAAGGGGCTTTTGTTTCCCGGATACAACGAATCCGACTGCAATCCGGACATCGGCGACAGCGCGATCACCGAGACGCTCGGCCTCGGCGGCTTTTCGATGGCCGCCGCGATCGCGATCGTGCAGTTCGTCGGCGGCGCGCCCGAAGACGCGCTGCGTTATTCGCGCCGCATGTACGAAATCACGCTTGGAGAGAGCAGCGCGTTTTCGATCCCGATCCTCGGGTTCCGCGGCGCGCCGACCGGCATCGACATCCGCCGAGTCGTTGAAACCGGCATTCTGCCGCAGATCAATACCGGCATCGCCCACCGGGAGGCCGGCGTGGGTCAGGTCGGCGCGGGCCTCGTGAACCCGCCGGCCGGGATTTTTGAGGAGGCGCTGCGGGAGATGGCGAAGGGGTAGGGGAGGGGCTTTTGGAGAGACGCTGGGGGCTTTCAGCCCCCAGACCCCTGACCAAAGGGATGAAATCCCTTTGGAATCCCATCTTTGCCTGAGGGCAAGGGGGCGGATCCTCCCTGTGTCCTTCCGTTTTCCATCGAATCTATTTGAAAGAAGGGGTTTTATGCTGTCCAACTGGAAAAACACGCAAATGTACGACCTGACGCAGCCGCTGAGCATCTTGACGCCGCCGTGGCCGACATACGAGCCGCTTTCGATGAAATTTTTCAAGCGGCTGTCGCCGAACGGCGCGAACGGCCAGATTCTGACGCACAGCAACCATGTCGGCACGCATCTGGACGGGCCGCTGCACTTTTGCACGCACGGCGGCGACATCGCGTCGCTGCCGCTGGAGTTCCTCTGCAACGAAGGCGTCATCGTCGACCTGTCCGACATCTGCGAGGACTACGGCATCTATACGTCAAAGGACATCGAGGACCGCGTCGAGGTCAAGGAAGGCGACATCATCATCATCAACACCGGCTATCACCGCTACGCATGGGATCAGCCCGAAGCGGACGAACTGCGCTACATGATCAAGCATCCGGGGCCGATGCGCGAGTTCGCGGACTGGCTGATCCGCAAGAAGATCAAGTGGATCGCGGTCGACTGCGGCAGCGCCGACCACCCGATGAACACAAAGATCCGCGAGTGGCAGCCGCGCGAGGCCGCCGCGTGCGAGAAGTACCTCAAAGAAAAATTCGGCAAGGGATACGCGGAACTGATGCCGGACGACGACTATCAGGTGATGCACATCCCGTTGTTTTCCAGGAACATCATCCATATCGAGAACATCGGCGGCGAGATCGACAAGGTGCTCAACCGCAGAATGGTCATCGGCTGCTTCCCGTGGCGGCTCGTCGGCGGCGAAAGCTGCATCTGCCGCGTCGTGGCGTTTGACGACAAGTGAGCGGGGGAGGACGGGACGCCGGGACTCCGTCCCGGATCCTGCCTTTTTCGCCTCATAGCGGGTGCGGTGTCAAGACGCAGGGGCGAGCCCCCAAGATGGGATTCTCAAGGGCCGATAGCCCTTGAGCAGGATTCCAAAGGGCAGCGCCCTTTGGCGTTCCCCGCCTCCCGCCTCCTCCTTCCTTCAATCTCCCAAAGGTGGTGAAAGGATGGAACTGAACTATCTGTGTCCGGCGACGATTCAGGAGGCCTGCCGGGCGATGGCCACCGGGAACGCGCGGGTGCTCGCGGGCGGGACCGACCTGCTGGTCGCGCTGCGCGACAGGCAGCTTCGCTGCGAGGCGCTTGTCGACATCAAACGCATTCCCGAGCTTGTTCAAATCGTCGCCGACGGCGAAACAATCTCCATCGGCGCGGCGGTGACGCTGCGCGAGGTGATCGGGCATCCGTCGCCCACCCTTGATCTGCTCCGGCAGGCCGCGCTGACGCTGGCGACGGAACCTCTGCGCAACCGCGCGACGCTGGTCGGTAACCTGTGCAACGCGTCGCCGGGCGGCGACATGCTGGGCGTGTCGCTCGTGCTGGAAGGCGAAATCGAGGCGGTCAGCGCGGCCGGCGCGCGCCGCGTCCCGCTGCGCGATTTCTTTACAGGCGTCAAAAAGAACGCGCTGCGCCCGGACGAAATCGCGGCGCGCGTGATCTACCCGCCGCCGGACGGGCGCGGCGTGTTTTTGAAAAGCCAGCGGGTGCGCGGGCATGACCTCGCGCAGGCCGGACTGGCGATGTATGTCAGGGCGGACGGGCGCGTGCTCGCCGCCGTGACCGCCTGCGCGCCGACGCCGGTTTTGATCGACGATATCGGGAACATGCGCAACATAACGGCGGAAGGCGCGAAAGCGCGCGTGCTGGCGCGCATCCGGCCGATCGACGACCAGCGCGCGACGGCCGAGCACCGGCGGCACATGATCGGCCTTTTCACGGAGCGTGCGGTCGAGGCGCTGCGAAAGGAGGCGGGCGCGTGAAAAAGAACATTCAACTGACCGTCAACGGCGAGGTTGTCCGTATGGACGTCGCCACCGACCGGACGCTGCTGCGCTTCCTGCGCGAGGATCTTGGCCTGACCGGCGCGAAGGAGGGCTGCGGCGTCGGCGAGTGCGGCGCTTGCACCGTGATCGTCGACGGGTACGCGGCCAACGCGTGCCTGATGCTGGCCGTCGAGGCGGACGGCAGCGACGTGCTGACGATCGAGAGCGAGGCGAAGGACGGCAAACTGTCGGATTTGCAGGAGGCGTTCATCCGATACAACGGGTTCCAGTGCGGGTTTTGCACGCCCGGCATGATCATGGCGGCCCGCGCGCTTCTGATGCGCAAGAAGAATCCGACGCGCGACGAAATCATCGAGGCGATGGCCGGAAACCTGTGCCGCTGCACCGGGTACACGACGATCATCGAGGCGGTCGAAGCGGTGACGGGAGGTGAGCGCCGTGGCTGAGCAATATGTCGGCAAGAGCGTGACGCGGCACGACGCGGTCGAGAAGGTCACCGGCCAGGCAGTCTATGTCGACGACATCACGATGACCGGGATGCTGCACGCGGCGATCAAGACATCCGCGCGGGCGCACGCGAAAATCACAAGGCTCGACGTTGAAAAGGCGCGCGCGCTGCCGGGCGTCCGGGCGGTGCTCACCGCGAAGGAAGCGCCGTACAAGATTGGCCTGTACATGGTCGACCGGCCCGTGCTGGCCGACGGCGTCGTCCGGTACTACGGCGAGGCGGTCGCGGCGGTCGCGGCGACGAGCGTCGACATCGCGCGCGAGGCGCTTGAGCTGATCGAGGTCGAGTACGAGCCGCTGCCGTACGTGTCCGACCCCGTGGAGGCGCTGGACGAAGGCGCGCCGCTGGTGCACGAGCATATCGAGTCGTATACCTGGGCGAAAAACGTATTTTTTCCGCAGCCGGGCACCAATATCGCGAATATTTTCAAAATCCGCAAAGGAAACGTTGAAAAATCATTTGACAAAGCCGACCTGGTGATGGAAAATATTTTCAGGATGCCGCAGGTGTTTCACGTGCCGTTAGAGACGCACGCGTGCATCGCGCGGTGGGGCGCGGGGGACAGGGTGCAGATCTGGACGAGCGCGCAAAGCCCGTTCGCGGTGCGAAGCCTGTTCTGCTACGCGTTCAAACTGCCCGAGCCGAACGTTACGGTGACGGTGCCGACGGTCGGCGGCGGGTTTGGCGGCAAGTCGGGCATCCACCTGGAACCCGTCGCGGCGCTGCTCAGCCGCGCGGCGCGCGGCGCGCCGGTCAAGCTGATCTCGACGCGTGAGGATGAATGCCAGACGCTGCCGTGCCGCCAGGGGCTGACGACGCGGATCAAGACCGGCGTGACGAAAGACGGCAAAATCGTCGCCGAAAAGGCTGAGTATTTCTGGGACGCCGGCGCGTACGCCGACTACGGCGTCAACATCGGCCGCGCGGGCGGGTACGCCGGCGCGGGGCCGTACGAGATCGAGAACAGTTGGATCGACAGCTACACGGTCTACACGAACCATGTGTTCGGCACGGCGTACCGCGGGTTCGGTCACCCCGAGGTGTTTTGGGCGATCGAGCGGCAGCGCGAGCTGCTGGCCCGCGCGCTCGGCATCAACCCGCTGGAATTCAGGTTAAAGAACGTGCTGATGCCCGGCTGCAGAACGATCACCGGCGAGGTGATCACCGAGAACACCGGGCGCGTTGACAAGTGCCTGCAAAGGGTCGCGGAGAGCATCGGGTATGCGGAGCCGTATGAGCGCGCGACCGGTCGCCCGGGCGTATACCGCGGCAAGGCCGTCGCGACGCTGCACAAGGCGCCCGCGATGCCGACGAACTCGTCCACCTCCGCCGTGATCTTCATGAACGAGGACGGCACGGTCCGCGTGGACATCGGCGGGATCGACATCGGGCAGGGCACGTACACGGTGATGCGGCAGATCGTGGCGGAGCGGCTGCGGCTGCCGATCGAGAAGGTGACGATGGTGTGCGACACCTGCACCGACACCGCGCCCTACGACTGGCAGACCGTCGCCTCCAGAATGACGGTGCTGGCCGGCAACGCGGTCATCGAGGCTTGCGATGACCTGACGGAGCAGCTCTTTGAGATCGGCGCGGTGGCGCTGCGCGCGGCGCGGCACGAAATCGCGCTTGGTGACGAAGCGCTGTATGTTAAGCAGAACCCGCATGTCAGCATCGCGCTGAAGGACGTGGCCATGGGCTACACGCATGAAAACGGCAACAGTGTCGGCGGGCCCCTGATCGGGCGCGGCAAGTCCATCGCGCAGGGGCTGACATTCCTCGACCGGGAGACAGGCCAGGGCAGGCCCGCGCTTGACTGGACGTTCGGCGCGCAGGGCGTGGACCTTACGGTCGACACGAACACCGGCGAAATCAGCATTCTGAAGATTTCCACATGCATCGACGTCGGACGCGTCATGAACGAGATGCTGTTGAAAGGGCAGGTGGTGGGAGGCGTCGTGCAGGGCCTTGGCACAGTGGGATCGGAATATGTGCAATACGCGGAGGATGGGAGGTTGATCACGCGCAATCTTGTCGACTACAAGATCCCGACGATGAAGGACATCCCGATGGAATTCGACGTCATGACCGTGGAAACCCCGCAGTTGGACGGCCCGTACGGCGCGCGCGGCTGCGGAGAACATCCGTTGATTTCCGTCACGACGGTCGTCGCGAACGCGCTGCAGGACGCTTGCGGGCTGGACATCCGCGACCTGCCGATGTCGGCGCAGAACATTAGCAAGGCCTGCGCACTGCAACATTTGGACAAGGGGGATTGACAATGGTTGAGCTCAGAAAGCCGGAAGTTACCGGGTATTTGCCGGACGAGAGGCCGCCGATCGGGAAGATGATCATCTTTGCTTTGCAGCAGATTCTGGTCATGTTCCCCGCGACGGTGCTTGTCGCCATTCTGACGGGGTTCGACATCGGCGTGACCATTTTCGCAAGCGGTCTGGCAACGCTCGGTTTCCTGCTGATCACGGGCCGCAAGATCCCGCTGTACTATGGATCAAGCTTCGCTTACATCGCGGCGATCACGGGCCTGATCGCCTCGCAGACGGAAGCCGGAAAGACCGCGGTCGAGGCGATCCGGATGGCGCAGTTCGGCATCATCATGTCGGGCCTTGTCTCCATCGCGGCCGGCCTTGTGATTGCCAAATGGGGCCAGGTCATCATCAACAAGATCCTCCCGTCGACGATCACCGGCCCGATCGCGCTGACGATCGGCGTGTCGCTGGCTGTGGTGGCGATCAACAACGCGTCCGGCACGCTGGACGCCGGCACGGCGGCCGGCGCGGCCGTCAACTGGTCCTGGACGATCGCGATCGTCACGCTGATCGCGACGATCCTGTTCTCCGTCTTCCTCAAGGGCACGATGGGCCAACTGCCGATCCTGTTCGGCGTCTTCGTCGGGTATGCGCTCGCGGCCATCGTGACGCTTGTCACGGACATCAAAATCATCAACTTTGACACGATCGGGCAGGCCAGCGTCGTCGCGGTGCCGAAATTTACGCTGCCGCTGCCGAACTGGGCCGCGGTTCTGGCGATCATGCCGATCGCGATCGCGACGATCCCCGAATCCTCCGCCCACCTGTTCCAGCTTGACATCTATGTCAACAACCTGGCCAGGAAAAAGAACACGGGCAAAAACTACGATATCAAAAACAGGCTGGGCCTGAACCTGGTCGGCGACGGCATCGGCGACATGATTTCCGGCGCGATCGGCGGTCCTGCGGGCACGAACTACGGCGAGAACCTGTCGACCATGGCGATCACCCGGAACTTCTCCGTGCCGGTGCTGTTCACTGCCGCGATCATCACGATGGTGATCTCTTTCTCCGGCACGCTGTCGGCGGTCGTCAACAGCATTCCGCCGTGCGTCATCGGCGGCCTGGGCATCTACCTGTTCGGCGTCATCGGCGCACAGGGCATCGCGATCATGGTGACCAGCAAGACAGACCTGTTCGACGCCAGAAACCTCGCGGTCGTCGCGGTCGTGCTGATTATCGGCATCGGCGGCAGCTTCATCAACGGCGGCATGCTGCCGATCTTCGGCGGCGAGTTCCCGGCGATCGCCACGGCCGCGGTGCTTGGCATCCTGCTGAACCTGTGCCTGTCGATCGGCAAAAAAGAAGAAGCGAACGCATAACGGTTTTGATGGCAAAAAGGGGCTGCCGCAAAGGCGCGGCGGCTCCTTTTCAATATAAACCGGGACGCGTCGGCTCTCTGCCGGAGGCGTG
>JAVBOQ010000067.1:0-4302 GCA_031550455.1 Eubacteriales bacterium | reverse complement strand
GACCGCGAGCATCAGCGCGACCAGCGCGACGACCGTGGCCCCGCGCCTGTTTGCCCATTGTTTCCCCCGTAGCGTCGGCAGTTTTTTCATCCTTTATTCCTCCTGTCCCGTCCCGTCCATTTTGAAAATCTCCACCGCGTCCGCGTCGAGCCGAAGCAGCGTCTGCACCGCCCGCGCCAGTTCCAGCCGCACCGAAATGTCGTCCGCGCCTTCCGCGACGACGATCACACCGGCCGGGTCTCCGCCTTCCGTCGCGGCGCTTTGCCCGCCGTCAAGCCAGGTCGCGGACGCGGGCGCGGCTTTTTGATAAAAAACCGCCACCTCGACCCGCCCGGCGCCTTCGACACTCGACAGCACGCGGGACAGGCGCGCTTCCAGCGCGTCCGGCGCGGCGGTCGCGGAAGGCTGCGCGCCGCCGAACACGCCGGTCGCCCCGGGCGAAAGCAGCAGGCTGCCGGCAAGGCCGAGCGCGATCAGCAGCATCGCCCATTCGATCCCCTTGATCCGCTTCGCCTTGTCCCGAAAACCGTTCAAAAGGTTCATCCTCAAACCTCCGCGACAAAGCCAAGCAGCGACGAAGCCAGCATCCACATCGTCAGCAGGCCGCCCGCGAACCGCGCGAACCTGCGCATGTCGCCGTCCGGCAGCAGCATGTCGCAGACCGCGACGAGCATCGTCAGCGCGGACAGCCGCCTGAGCATCGAAAACAGCGCCTCAACCATCGCATCCTCACCGCATCATCACCGTCATATTGCCCACCACAAGCAACTGCGCGATCAACAGGAAAAACATCGCGGCGACGCAAAGCTGCGTCGTCAGCAGCATCGAAAGCGCGCCGGACGCGTCGTCCATGCAGCGTGCGATCCGCTTGTCGGCCACCGGCTCGATCACCGCGGCCACGAGCTTGAGCGCGACGACCGTCGACAGCGCGGAGAGCAGCGGCGCCGCGAGGTACGCGCCGAGCAGCAGCATCCCGGTGACGCCGAGCGCGTTCTTGACCAGCAGCGAGCAGCCGACCAGGGCGTCCATCGTGTCCGCGACCATGCCGCCGACCACCGGCACGAAGTTGTCCACCGCGTACTTCGCCGTGCGGAGCGTGACGCCGTCCGCGGCCGCCGCGCCGAATCCCTGCACCGCCATCACGCCTATGAACACCGTGAAGCACACGCCGAGCGTCCAGCCGGACGCGGTCTTGATCAGCCCGGACAGGCGCGACAGCGTGAAATGCTCCGAAATGTTGTCGATGATCGCCAGCGCCGCGTACGCCAGCGCCAGCGAAAAGCTGACGCCCTGCACCAGCGCGGTCATCGTGCCGCTGGCCGCCACCACGGCGGGCTGGAAAAACGCGGCGGACGACGCGCCGCCGACCGCCACCAGCAGCGTCAGCAGCAGCGGAAACAGCGCCTGCATTCCGGCCGCCATGCCGTTCACCGCTGCGCGGGAACCCAAGATCTGGCGCGCGCATTCCTCGGCGATCACCGCGGCGGTCCAGAGGAAACACGCCCAGTGCGCGACCTCGGCCACCGATTCTGACCGGAACGCGCCGCGCAGCCGCGCGATCAGGCCGCAGAGCAGCGCGGGCGCGAGCAGCTTCAGCATCAGTCCGCGCCGCGCCAGAAGTTCCGCGCGCAGCGCCTCCCACAGCAGGTTGACCGCGTCGTCCGCGGTCAGCGCAGCCTCGCCGCGCAGGAGTGTCGTCACCATCGCGCCAACATCGACGCGTACGCCGCCGGACAGGTCGTCCACGACCTTTTGCCAGTCCTGAAGCGGTAGGCTGTCGACGACCGTCCACACCGTCGGGCTGTCCTCCGCGCGGGCAGCGGCTGCCAGGCCGATCAGCGCGACCCCAAGCAGGAGAAGCGTCAAAATTCTGCGCTTCATGCGGGCAAAATCTTCAGCACAAGCTCCACCAGCGCCAGCGCGACCGGCATCGTCATGGCCAGCACCATCAGCTTGCCGCCCAGTTCGACCTTCGCCGCGATGCCGCCCTCGCCCGCGTCCCGGCAGAGTTGCGCGCCAAGTTCGCACAGCGCCGCGATGCCGACGATCTTGAGCAGCAAGGGGAACGTTGTGCCGGAAATCTGCGCGCGGTCGGCGAGCGCCCGCATCGAAGAGGCGATCTCCGACAGCTTGCCCGCCGAGGCGATGAACAGGCATACGCCCGCCGCCAGCGACACGATCAGCGCCATTTCGGGCCGTGTCGGCCGGATCGCCAGCGCCAAAAGAGCTGCCACGACGCCAAACCCGATCAGTTGCATCGCGTCCGTCATAGGCTGAAGATGCTGCGCACGCTCTGGAAGAGCTGCGAGATCAAGTTGACCACCATCAGCAGCACGACGACGAGGCCCGCCAGCGTCGTCAGCGTCGCCATGTCCTCGCGGCCGGTGCGCGTCAGCACCTGGCCCAGCACCGACACCAACACGCCGATGCCCGCGATGCGGAATATCAAGTCGATGTTCACGGGGTTCACCTGCCTTCCCTTCGGGCGGCGCGCGCGCCGCTGGCGTCGCCTATACCAGAAACAGAAACACCGCCAGCCCGCCGATCGCCCCGAGCGACAGCGCCAGCCGCCTGTCTTTTCGCTCCGCCTCTTCTGCCTCGGCGATCTGCGCCGAAAGCGCGGCCGACGCCGCGCGGAGCAGCGCGCGCTGCGCGGCCTCGTCGCCGCCGCCGAGCCCGGCAAACAGCGGCGACAGCGCCGCGCGGTCGCCGGCGGTCAGCTCGGGCGGCGGGGCCTCCGCCATCGCGTCGGACAACGAAAGCAGCGGCTCGTCCCGCATCCGCGCGGCGGCCCCCTTGAGCGCCTCGCGCACGGCGCGGCACGGTTCGCCGTCCGCGGCGCGCAAGAGCCACAGGTCCATCGTATGCGCACCGAGCGAGATTCCCGCCTCGAACCGGGTTACGGCCCGCTGCCACGCGCGGAGCGTCGCGAGCCGCCTTTTGAGCGATTCCGCCCAAAGGCCGCCGGCCAGCGCGCAGCCCGCGGCGGCCAGCAGCGCGAACGCGAGGTTACCCAAGGCGCTCGCCCTTTCCGTCAAAGGCCGCGCCGATCTGGCCGACACCGGACAGCGCGACAACCCGCGTGAACACGCCGGATTCCATCATTGCCCGCATGGCCCGCCTCCCGATTATGTCCTGATAGTCCCGCCCGTGGGCCGAGGCGACCACGGCGACGCCGCACCGCGCGGCGTCCAGCGCCGCGTCCGCGTCCTCCGGGCGGCCGATCTCGTCCGTGACGATCACGCGCGGCGCGAACGCACGGATGGAAAGCAGCATCCCTTCCGCCTTCGGGCAGCCGTCCAGCACGTCGGTGCAACCGCCGACATCCAGCGTCGGCACGCCGCGCGCGCAGGCCGCGATCTCGCCGCGCTCGTCGACGACCGTGACCGGGAACCCAAGCCGTGAGAGCAGCCGGGCGGCGTCGCGCAGCATTGTCGTCTTGCCAAGCCCGGGCGGCGAGACGATCAGCGCGCTTTGCGGCAGCCCGCGGTCGAGCAGATACGGCAGCAGCGCCTCCGCGCAGCCCTGTACCTCGCGCGCGACCCGCACGACGATCGACGCGATGTCCGTGACGGCCGCGACACGCCCGTCCTTGACGACCGTGCGCCCGCAGAGCCCGGCCCTGTGCCCGCCCGGCAGCGTGACGAAGCCCTGCCGAAGCTCCTCCTGCCGCGCGGAAGCCGCGTGGCCGAGCATCGCGTCGGCCATCGCCCGGACATCGCAGGCGGCCGGCGCGGCTTTCCCAAGCGCGGCCCGGCGCGGCCCAGCGCACAGGGAGGCCGGTCTGCCCGCACAAATGCGAAGCTCCGACGCGGAGGACGCGTCGGCCGCGGGCGCGGAGAGCAGCGCCTCCCGAAGCGGCGGCGTCAGGTACGCTGCGACTGTTTCCCGCCAATCGGTCATTCGAACAGCAGGACGCCCATCGCGTCCCACGCCGCGGCGTCAATCCGGTCCGCGGCGGGCAGTCCGTGGTCGCGGCGCAGCCTCCGCACCGCGTCGGTCAGCGCCGGGCCGAACACGCCGTCGATGCCGCCGCCGTAATAGCCAAGCGCCCGCAACTTCCGCTGCGCGACCGTCACAGCCGAGCCGCGGCTCTGTGGCGACAGCGTCGGCAGCGACCAGCCGAGTCCGCCGTACGGCCCGTCCTCGATGACGACCCGTGTCCAGTTCGGCACGAGGCGGTACAGCGCCTCGACATCCTTGTTGAACATCCGGATGCAGCCGTGCGACGCGTGCGAGCCGATCGACCCGGGCCGGTTCGTGCCGTGTATGCCGTACTGGCCCCATGGAACGTTCAGCCCG
>JAVBOQ010000208.1:0-3113 GCA_031550455.1 Eubacteriales bacterium | reverse complement strand
TGCCCGGCGCAGTAGGTCGGGCTGACCCGGACGTTCAACCCGGGCAGGTTGGAGCCCGACACGTGGGCCGCGCTCGCGAAGGAGGGCGGCTTCCGTTACCTGGTGTTCACGACGAAGCACCACGACGGGTTCTGCATGTGGGACACAAAGCTGTCGGACTACCGGATCACCGCGCCGGACTGCCCGTTCCACACGCACCCGAACGCCGACATCGCCGGGCGGCTGTTCGACGCGTTCCGGCGCGAGGGGCTCGGCATCGCGGCGTATTTCTCCAAGGCCGACTGGCACACCGACACCTACTGGGCGGGCGGCGCGCTCGGGCAAAAGACGCGGCGCGGCCCGCTGTACGACCCGAAGGCCGACCCGGCGCGCTGGGAGGCGTTTGTGCGCTTCACGCAGGATCAGGTGCTCGAGCTCGCGACGCGGTACGGGCGGCTTGACGTGCTGTGGTTCGACGCGGGCTGGGTGCGCGCGACCAACGGGCAGGACATCCGCATCGAGGAAATGATGGAAAAGGTGCGCCGGGCGCAGCCCTGGGTGCTGTCCGCCGACCGGACATGCGGCGGCGTCTGCGAAAACTACGTTACGCCCGAGCAATGCGTGCCGTCCAAGCCGCTCGGCATCCCGTGGGAGAGCTGCGTGACGATGGGCAGGTCTTTTTCCTACGCGTTTGACGACGAATACAAGTCCGTCCGGGAGCTGATCCACCTGCTGCTCGACATCGTCGCAAAAGGCGGCAACCTCGCGCTGAACGTCGGGCCGCAGCCGGACGGGCGGCTGCCGCGCCGTGCGATCGAGCGCATCCGGGGCATGGGCGAATGGCTGTAGGCGTACGGCGAAGGCGTTTACGGCACGCGCATCTGCGCGCCGTACCGCGCGGGCGGCTTTGCGTTCACGCAAAAGGCGGGCGTGGTCTACACGTTCCGGCTGTATGAAAACGAAGCGGTCGCGACGCCGGACACGCTCCTCATCCCGTATGCGGGCCGCGTGACGCGCGTCCGCGACATCGCGACCGGCGCGGACGTCCCGTATGAAGTGACCGAAAAAGGCGTCCTTGTCCGCGTGGCCGCGCGCCCGCGCGCGCCGATCGCGGACGGGTTCGCGCTGATCAACGACTGAACGGAGGATAACCGCATGGACACAAAAATGATGGAAGCGCGCAGGAAGCGCATTCAATGGTTCGAGCACGACCGGTTCGGGATGTTCATCCACTGGGGCCTGTACGCGATCCCGGCGCGCGGCGAGTGGGTGCGCTCGGTGGAAAGGATCTCCAACGAGGCGTATCAGCCGTATTTTGACGAGTTCAACCCGACCGCCTACGACCCGAAGGCGTGGGCGCGGCTTTGCAAGCGGGCCGGCATGAAGTACGCCGTGCTGACCGCCAAGCACCACGACGGGTTCTGCCTGTTCGATTCAAAGTACACCGACTACAAGGCGACCAACACGCCGGCCGGGCGCGATCTGGTGCGCGAATACGTCGACGCGTTCCGCGCAGAAGGGCTTCGCGTCGGGCTGTATTACTCGGTGATCGACTGGCATCATCCGGACTATCCGCATTTCGGCGACCGGCAGCACCCGGAGCGCGACAATGAGGCGTTCCGCGGCGCGAACCATCAGTTCGAACGCTATCAGGCGTACATGCACGGCCAGGTGCGCGAGCTGTGTGAGAACTACGGCAAAATCGATATCCTGTGGTTCGATTTCTCGTACGACGACATGTGCGGCGAGAAATGGCGCGCCACCGAGCTGGTGCGCATGATCCGCGAGCGCCAGCCCGACGTGCTGATCGACAACCGGCTTGAGGGTACGACCGAAAGCTCGGTGCTGACCGGCGAGCCGCTCGAGTACGCAGGCGACTTCTTAAGCCCCGAGCAGCTCCTGCCGCCGATGGGCATGTTCGACCATCAGGGCAACCGCGTCCCGTGGGAAGCCTGTGTGACGATGAACAACAACTGGGGCTTCGCGCAGAACGACAACTTCTACAAGCCCGCGCCGATGCTGATCCGAAAGCTCGTCGAGTGCGTGTCAAAGGGCGGCAACCTGCTGCTCAACGTCGGGCCGGACGCCACAGGCCGCATTCCGGACAAGTCGGTCGCCATATTGGAAGAGATCGGCCGTTGGATGGCGAAGAACGGCGAGAGCGTCTACGGCTGCGGGTTTGCGGACATCGAAAAGCCCGATTACGGCCGCGTCACCGCCAACGGCAAGCACCTGTACTTCCATGTGACCGAGAACACGATCGGCCTTTTGCCGATTCTGGGCCTCCGCCGCGACGACATCGAAAGCGTCCGGATGCTGGCGACCGGCGCGGAGATCCCGATCATTGGCGACTGGCGGACATGGCACTACAAAAACGTGTTCGTGAAGCTGGCGGACGGGCCTGTTCTGCCGGACGAGACGGACACGGTCGTCAAGGTGACGCTGAAATAGGCAAGGAGGCCGCGTATGGCGACGGAAGAGCGGTTCATCCGCCTACTGATCGTCGACGACGAGCCCGCGATCCGCGCGGGGCTCGCGGATCTGTTCCCGTGGACGGACTGGGGCTTTACTGTTGCCGGACAGGCGGACAACGGCAAAAAAGCGCTCGCCTGGGTGCTGGCCGGCGCGTGCGACGCGGTGCTGGCCGACATCCGCATGCCGGAAATGGACGGCGTCGCGTTCGCGAGGCATTTGTACGAGGCGTCGATCCGCGTGCCGGTCGTTTTTCTGTCCGCTTTCGCGGATTTTGAATTGGGCCAGCAGGCGATCGCTTACGGTGTGCGCGATTTTCTCGTGAAGCCGGTGAGGCTCCATCAGTTGCGCGAAGCCATGGCGCATGTCGCCGCGCTTTGCCGCGCCGACGAGGGCCCGCAGCCCGATCTGCTTGCGGCCGTGGACGCGTACCTTGACGCGCACCTGAAAAACGCGACGCCAAAGGGCGCGGCGGCCGCGGCCGGTGTTTCCGAGGCGGCGCTCCGCCGCGCGTACCGCGACCGCGGCGCCTCTTACGCCGGCGCGCTGCACGCGGCCCGGATGCGCGAGGCCGCGCGCCTCGTCCGCTCAATCGACATGAAGCTGTACGAGGTCGCGGCGCGGCTCGGGTATGACAACGCGAAGAACTTCACGCGCGCGTT
>JAVBOQ010000160.1:0-2843 GCA_031550455.1 Eubacteriales bacterium | reverse complement strand
CGCGACGCTGGGCATCACCGTGCGCCGGGATTTCTGGCGGCAGGGCGTCGGCGAGATCATGATGCGGTCGGCGATCGAGTACGCGAAGGCGGGCGGCGTGATCCGGATCATTCACCTATCGGTGCGCGCGGACAACGCGGGCGCGATCGCGCTGTACGAAAAGATGGGGTTCCGGCAGGTCGGGCGTTATGACAGGGAAACGTTCGTGGGCGGCGCGTATGTGGATTCGATCCTGATGGATCTGTTCTTGAGTGAAATGTGAAGAAAAACGAAAGAATCGTTGACTATATTGCCGCAAAAGCGTCTTTATGGTATAATTTCCATGGAAGCTCTGAGCGCACGCGGAGCGTCAGGTCAACAAGAGACCTTGCCAGTATACAAACCGACAGAGATAAGGAGGACACATGAGAAACAACGAACACAGATCATGGAAACGCTTCGCGGCGTGTCTGACGGCGCTGTCCTTGCTGCTCCTCTTGCCGGTGTTTGGTCAGGCCGAAGAAGTGCCGACCATTCCGCATGAGCGCTTGGAGGCGTATGGTTTTGAACCTTTGACCTATGCGTATGTGATGCAAAAGTTGGAGTCAGTTGGAGCGAACGACGCGTCGAAAGGCTACGTTTGCTGCGAACCCAATGTGACGAAGGTCTATATCACGCGGATTGATCACTTTGCGGTAGGCGCGATTTGCGACGAGTTCGAGACGCGCTCGGTGTGGTGCAGTGAGTGTGAGTATCGATACTCGCTTACGGAAACTTGGGTGGGAAGGCATCATATCTCCGACCCAGGGTGTCCTAACTGACGCCAAACGGGGTACGCCGCGTAAAACAAAGAGATTCCTTGCGTACAAACCGACAGGGATAAGGAGGACACATGAGAAACAACGAACACAGATCATGGAAACGCTTCGCGGCGTGCCTGATGGCACTGTCCTTGCTGCTCCTCTTGCCGGTGTTTGGTCAGGCGGAGATCAGCACCACGCGCATGATGGACGAGATGCTGCGGGAGACGGAACGTCTCCAACAGATGTTGATTGCATCCTTCAATTTGAGGACGCCGGACAGCGCGGCCGAAAGATGGCCGGTCTGTTGCGAACCGGACGCGCCGAGGGCGAGGTGGGTGCGGGTCTCGCATGGAGCGGTCGGCGGCGGGTATTGTAGTGCCATTACGGTTGATAAAACAGCGTGCTACCGGTGCGGCTATGTCTATTCCGAGGCCAGGACATACGTCTCCCCGCACCCGCAAGGATGGGGCGACTGCCCCCTTTGACCCACGGCGTTCGGTTTCCCGATTCCCCGGCCCGCGCCGGGGAATCTCTTTTTTTGCGAGGCATGCCGCGCGTCTTGCGCACGCCTTCCGTTTTTGCTACAATGCAGCTACCTGAACACAAGGGAGGCCTTGCCATGCGGCAATCGCTCCATCTGCTGGGCTTTGATTTCGGCGCTTCGAACGGGCGCGCCGTGCCCGGCGCGGTCGACGGCGAGCGCCTTGCGATCGACGAGGTGCATCGGTTTTCAAACGACCCGGTGATGGTCGGCGACACGCTGACCTGGGACGCGCTCCGGCTGCTCTTCGAAATGCGGCAGGGGCTTCACAAGGCCGCCCGCGCCGGGATCACGCCGGACGCGATCGGCATCGACACCTGGGGCGTCGACTTCGGGCTGCTCGACCGCGACGGCCGCATGATTGCCAACCCGGTGCATTACCGCGACGCGCGCACCGACGGCATGATCGAAAAGGCGTGCCGCGTCTTGCCGAAGGACGCCATTTTCTCCGCGACGGGGCTCGCGTTCATGCCGTTTAACACGCTGTTCCAGGTGCTCGCGCTGATGGAGCGAAACGACGCGTCGCTGGAGTCCGCGAGGCGGCTGCTGTTCATGCCGGACCTGCTGGCGTACTTTTTGACCGGCGAAATGGGCGCGGAATACACGATCGCGTCGACTTCGCAGATGACCGATCCGCGCACGCGGCGCTGGTCGCAGCAGATTTTTGAGGCGTTCCGGCTGCCGCGCGCGCTGTTCGCTGACATCTGCGATCCGGGCACGGTCCGCGGCGCGCTGCGCGCCTCGATCTGCGCGGAGCTGTCGATCCAGGGCGCGCCGCAGGTCGTCGCGGTCGGCCAGCACGACACGGCGTCCGCCGTGGCGGCGGTGCCGGCGACAGGCGGGCGCTTCGCGTACATCAGCTCCGGCACGTGGTCGCTGCTCGGCGCGGAAACGACCGCGCCGGTGATCACCGGCGGAGTCATGGACGCGAACTACACCAACGAGGGCGGCGTGTCGGGCACGACGCGTGTGCTCAAAAACATCATGGGCATGTGGATCATCCAGGAATGCCGCCGCGTGTGGCTGCTGGAGGGCGAGTGCGAGGACTACGCCGGGCTGGCGCGGCTGGCAGAGCGCGCGGAGCCGTTTCGCTCGCTGTTCGATCCGGACGACATCAGGTTCCTGCCGCAGGGCGATATGCCGTCGCGCATCCGCGACTACTGCCGCGAGACGAACCAACCCGTGCCGGAGACGCGCGGACAGATCGCCCGCACGGTGTACGAGAGCCTCGCGCTGAAATACCGCTGGGCGATCCGGCGGTTGGAACGCGACATCCTGGGCGCGCCGGTCGACCGGCTGCACATCGTCGGCGGCGGCAGCAACAACGCGCTTTTGAACCGCATGACAGCGGACGCGGTCGGCCTGCCGGTGATCGCGGGCCCGTCCGAGGCGACCGCGATCGGCAACCTGCTCGTGCAGGCGATGGCGCTGGGCGAGATCGAGTCGCTGGCGGCGCTCCGCGAGGTCGTGGTGCGCTCGTTCGAGACGGCCGAATTCCTGCCGCGCGACCGCGCCGCGTG
>JAVBOQ010000206.1:0-4555 GCA_031550455.1 Eubacteriales bacterium | reverse complement strand
AGGGGCAGAGCCCCTGGCGTTCCCTGGTTCCTATCGTTCCCGCTCCTTTGAAAACCCAATTGCCGCCCTTCTGTGGGCTGACGATAGATATCCTTCTTCCTCCACCGCAGCGGAAAAGGCGGGGTCCAGGTGGACAAGATCTCCCTTGCGTCTCCCACAAGAAATCCTCTCAGCATTGCGGCCGAGGGGATTCTTTCTACTATATATGGTGCTTTATCGTTTCAGTCGACCACCATTTGGCTTGCCGCGAGCGTAATCGCCTCCTCGCGCCACTGCGCGTACAGACCGGTCGTTTCCGCTTCGACGACGAACTTGTCAATCGCATCGCGCAGTTCGATTTCGCCCTTTGGGAAGCCGACGACCGTGCCGGAAATGTTGTATTCGAAATGCTCATCCAGGATGACCAGATCGGTGTAGTTTTTCAGGTACAGCTCCGCGACGACGCCGGACATCGCGATCGCTTCGGCCTTTCCGGTCAGCACCATCATGATGCCGTCGCCGACGGTCGTCACCAGTTCGAGCTTCGCGCCGGGCACCTGGTTTTCCACCAGCCCCTGTTGCAACGACGCGTTCTGCGCCAGCACGGCCTGGCCTTCAAAATCCTTGAGAGACTTGTACTTTTCCAGGTTATCTTTGTGGATGACCAGGCCATGATACCCGTCCATGCCGTACGGAGACGAGAACTCCATCACTTCCGCGCGCTCCGGCTTTGGCGACATGCCGGAAATCGCCATGTCAACCGTGCCCTGGCTGACGGCCGCGAGCACCGTCGCAAAATCCATCGATTCGATCACAAGCTCGACGCCGAGTTTTTCCGCGATGTACTTGCCCAGTTCGATGTCGCAACCGACGATCGCGTCCTGACCGGTCTTGGTCGCGTCGATGAACTCGCTCGGCGGGAAGCCCGGCGCGGTCGCCATGACGATCTTGCCCGCGGCCAGGATCTTTTCCAATCGGGTCTGCTGCGCCTCGGCTTGCACCATCATAGGCGCCAGGGCGATCAACAGCGCGATGGCAATCGAAACAGCTTTTTTCATCGGTTTTGCCTCCATTCATTTTTATTCCAACGGAGCCATTATAACCGCTCGTTTTCTGCATGTCAATACGTATTATGAGATTTTTTCGCATGATTATTCATTTCGCCACTGAGAAGAAACGCGTGTGCGTAAAAGGACAGCGCTTTTGAAATCCGGCTTCCGGGCAGAATACCCTTTTGCATCCCTTCCTTGTATGTCAGCGTTCTCCGTACGTTTGCCTTGCGCGGGCTCTACAGTTTGCCCCGGCGGAACCCTTGACACCCCTTTGTTTTTCTCGTATAATGCTTAGGCTGTACATTTGGCCTTGCAGGGGCCGCCGAAGGAGTTGTGATTCGATTGTTCCGTACGTATCAACCCAAAAAACGCCAGCGCAGCAAGGTGCATGGCTTCCGCGCCAGGATGAGCACCAAGAATGGCCGCCGTGTGCTGGCGCGCCGTCGCCTTCGCGGCCGCAAGGTTCTGACGGTGTGACCCCATCCGCAAACAAGCGGACGAACGCCCGATCGCAAGGTCGGGCTCGTTGCGCATAAAGGCCGGGCGAAACGATGCAACCCGCCTGCCGGCTGCGCAAGAATAAGCAGTTTCAATATGTCTATCATAAAGGCAAGTCCTGCGCGTGCCGTGAACTGGTTCTGCTCTATGTCCGGAACCCGCGCCTGCAAGTGGGTTTCTCGGTCAGCCGCAAGGTCGGCAACAGCGTGGTGCGCAACCGCGTCAAGCGCCGCCTTCGTGAGCAGTTCCGTTTGCTGATGCCGCTGCTGCGGACGGGCCTCTATGTCGTTACGGCGCGCGAAGCCGCGGCTTCCGCGGATTCGAAAGCGCTCGGCCAAGCGCTTTCGCAGTTGATCCGCCGGCAAAACCTCTGGCGGGGAGGCGCGCCGTGAAGCGCGCGCTGCTCTTCCTGATCGGCTTCTACCAGCGCGACGTAAGCCCGCGGCACCGGCCTGTCTGCCACTACATTCCCTCATGCTCCGAATACGCGCGCCAGGCCATTGAAAAATACGGCGCGGCGAAAGGCGGCTGGCTGGCGGCCAAACGAATCCTCCGGTGCCATCCGTTCACCCGGCGCGACCCTTACGATCCGGTGCCGTAAGGCGATCGCACATTAAGGAGGCAACACCTTGAACGACTTCTTCGCAACGATCCTGCGCGCGATCAACGACTTCGTCGGCAACTACGGCGCGGCCGTCATCCTGTTCACCTTGCTGATCAAGGTCGTGCTCCTTCCGTTCGATTATAAGAGCCGTAAATCGATGCGCCGGATGGAGAAAGTCAACCCGCAACTGCAAGCCCTGCAAAAGAAATACGCCAACGACAAAGAAAAGCTCCAGCGGAAGCAGGCCGAGCTCTATAAAAAAGAAAAGATCAACCCGCTCGGAAGCTGCCTGCCCATGTTGTTGACGCTGCCCATCCTGTTCATCATGTTCGGCGCGATGCGCAACGTCGCGAACGAGTACCTTGTCAAATCGCTGCTGGACATTCAACACGCGGTCGGCAACCTGACCGACGCGGACGCGATCGCGGCCGCGCTGCCGCATATCGACACGCTGACCGAGCCGTTCCTGTGGATCAAGAACCCGTGGGTCGCGGATTCGCCGTTCACGCCGGTGCTGCCGCAGGCTTCCAACGCGCTTATGGCCGTTGGCACGGAAATCAAGGGCCTCATCACCGCCGACGAAATGACCGCGCTCAAGGCATTCCTTGACGGCAGCGTCTACCAGACGATCGTGCTGCCGCATTACGGCGTCGCGCCGCTGGGCGGCGGCGTGATCAACATGCTGGTGTTCCAATTGCAGATTTATAAGATCCCGAACGGGTTCTTCATCCTGCCGCTGCTGGCGTTCGCGTCGCAGTTCTTCTCCAACACGCTCAACCCGCAGGCGCAGTCCGCGCAGGGCGGCCAGTCCGCGGGCACCGGCGCGTTCATGAAATGGTTCTTCCCGATCTTTTCTGTCTACATCTGCGCGACGTCCAACGCGGCGTTCTCGCTGTACTGGGTCGTGACGAACGTGGTCGCGATCGCGCAGCAGATTGTATTTAAAAAAGTCTTTGACGCGCAAGATAAAAAAGCCGTTGCGCACCCCGAGGAGGTGGACACCCTGTGAAGAGTATCGAAGTAAGCGCCCGGACGATTGAAGAAGCCATCAGCGATGGGCTGTCGAAGCTCCAGTGTTCGATTTCGGACTGTCGCGTCGATATCCTGCACGAAGGCGCGAAGGGTCTGTTTGGTTTTTTCGGGAGCAAGCCCGCCAGCGTCCGGTTGACGCTGCTCGACGACGGCGACATCGGCGCCGCGCCGCAGCCGCGTGAGGCGCAAAAGCCCCAGCCGGCCGTGCCGCAGCCGCCGAAGGAAAAACCGGCCGCGTTCAAAGCGCCCGCCAGCGCGCCGGCCGCCGCCAAACCCTCTGAGAACCCGCCGCAAAAGAAGCCCGCGGCCGAAAAGCCGAAGCCCGCGCAGCAGCCGGACAAGCCCAAAGCGACCCAGGACGTGCTGGAGCGGTTTCGGAGCGCGCCGCTGCCCGGCAGCAAGCCCGCCCCCCGCCCGCAGGATAAGCCGGAAAAGCAGCCCGTACCGGCCAGAAAGCCGCCGCAAAGGCCTTCCGCGCCGCCACGGCAGCAGCGGGACGAAGTGTACGACGATGCGCACGAGGCGGTCAGTCGCGACCCCGTCCCCGCGCCGGAAAACATCGTCATGCACGGCCCGGATACGATGGAAGGCCGCGCGCAGCAGTTTCTGCTGGAACTGACGAAGCGGATGGGCGTGCAGGTGCAGGTGGACGCGCGTGTGAACGAAGAAGGGCACCTGTTCGCGACGATGTACGGCGACACGCTGGGCATCCTGATCGGCCGCCGCGGCGACACGCTCGACGCGCTGCAATACCTGACCAGCCTGCAGGTCAACCGAGGCCAGGACGAGTACGTCCGCGTCACGCTCGACACCGAGAACTACCGCGCCAAGCGGGAAGAGGCGCTGACGAAGCTCGCCGCGCGAATGGCGAGCCGCGCCGTCAAGACCGGCCGCAAGGTCTCGCTCGAGCCAATGAACCCATACGAGCGCCGCATCCTGCACGCGAGCCTGCAGGGCAACCCGAGCGTTTCGACGCACAGCGAGGGGGACGAGCCCTACCGCCACGTTGTCGTCGTCCCGGAGAAATAGTCAAAAAGGCCCTCGCGCTGTCCGGCGCGGGGGCCTTTTGCGTAAAAATCAAGCAAGCGAACGCATAAAGACGAACGACAAGGCCCATTTCTTCCCGCCAAAATGCTAAGTATTCACTGTTTTAGAGAAAATTTTAGAAAAAATGGTTGACATCAACACGGCATAGTGTTATTATACGTGTGAACTTCAATTACAGGAGGGGAAAACCAATGTTGATGCCTATCGTTTCCATGAATCGTATGTCGATGAACGAGTCCGTCGCCGCCGCCTGCTGCTACAAGCAGGTCGCCGCCATCACCAACGTGTTTTGGGACACCCTGAACGGCGGCTGGATCGGATCCGGCTACGTTGAGGAGCATGG
>JAVBOQ010000173.1:0-4934 GCA_031550455.1 Eubacteriales bacterium | reverse complement strand
CGGGGCCTTTCGATGGACTGCGCCGAAGTGCTCGTCACCCGGCGCGTCTGGCGCAACGGCGACAGCGAATATTACCTGAACAAGGCCGCCTGCCGCCTCAAGGACATCCACGACCTGTTCCGCGACACCGGCATCGGCAAGGACGGCTATTCGATGATCGGCCAGGGACGCATCGACGCGATCCTCGCGCAGAAGTCCGAGGAGCGCCGCGACGTGTTCGAGGAGGCCGCTGGCATCGTCACCTACCGCGCGCGCAAGGACGAGGCCGAGCGCCGCATGGCCAACACGCGCCAGAACCTCGACCGCGTCGAGGACATCCTGTCCGAACTGGAAGGCCAGATCGAGCCGCTGCGCGAGCAGTCCGAAACCGCGCGGCGTTATCTCGCGCTGCGCGAAACGCTCAAAGACCTTGAGCTGAACGCGTTTTTGCTGCACCACGACCGGCACAGGAAGGCGATCGAGGGATCCGAATCGTTGATCGCCGCGCTGGACGCCGAGATCGCGGAAGCCGAGCCGAGGATTGACGAGCTGTCGCGGCTGCGCGACGCGCTCTCCGAGGAGATCGACGCGGTCAACGAAGAAGAAGCGGCGTTGAACGCGCGCGTGCTCGAAGCCGCGCGGGCGGTCGAGGCGCGCGAGGGCGCAAACAACGTGCTCCGCGAGCGCATCGCGCTCAAAGAAAGTGAGCAAAAGCGCGAGGCCGCGATGGCGCTCGAGGAGGAAGGCCGCGCGGAGGCGCTTGAGGCGCTGCGCGGCGAAAACGAGCGCGACGAGGCGGCCCGGACCGAGGCGCTGTCCGCCGCGCGCGAGGCGCTGTCCGGCGTTGAGGCGCGGCTTTCGGCGGCGCAGCGCGGCGCGGCGGCGCGCGAAGAGGCGATCGAGGCGCACAAGACAGCGATCATGCAGGCGATGAACCGCGTCACCGATATGCGGGCGGCGCAGGCGAGGCTGTCCGGGCTAAAACAGAGCCTTACCGGCAGGCTGTCGGACGCGGAGGCTGCGGCCGGCGCGTTTGACGGCGAGCGCCCGGCGCTCGAAGCCGCGCTTGCGGAGGCACAGCGGGCGCTTTGCGCCGCGCAGGCGGACATGACCGCGCTGGAGTCCGAGGCGCGGCGGCTCGACGAGTCGGTGCGCGCGGCCGGGCAGGAGTCCGACGCGCTGCTGGCCTCGCTGCGCGACATGACCGGGAAGCGGCACGAGGCCGATTCCCGCCTGAAAGTGTTGCGCGAGATGGAGCGCGACTACGAGGGCTATCAGCACGCGGTGCGGCAGGCGCTGCTGCACGCGCGCGGGGACGCCAGTGTGCGCGGCGTCGTCGCGAACCTGATCAAGGCGCCAAAGCAGTACGAAACCGCGCTGGAAATGGTGCTCGGGTCGACACTGCAGCAGATCGTCACCACCGACGAGCACGCGGCCAAGCGGCTGATCGAGTACCTGCGCACCAACCGGTTCGGCCGCGCGACCTTCCTGCCGATGACGACCGTGCGCGGGCGCACGCTGTCTCAGGACGAGCGGCAGGCGCTGTCGATGCGCGGCTGCGTCGGCGTCGCCAGCGAGCTGGTGACGTTTGACCCGCAGTACCGCGACATCGTCGAGAGCCTGCTGGGCCGCACCGTCATCGCGGACAACCTCGACAACGGCATTGAGATCATGCGGCGCGGGCGGCACGCGTTCCGGCTGGTGACGCTGGACGGCGACGTGATGCACTCCGGCGGGTCGATGACCGGCGGATCCGCCCAGTCGCGGATGACGAGCCTTTTGTCGCGCGAGCGCGAGATCGCGGAGCATGAGACGCTGCTCAAGTCGCTGACCGGGCGGATCGAGGCCGCGCAGGCGCGGGTCGACGCCCTCGACCAGTCGCGCGCGGACGCGAAACGCCAGCGCAACGCGCTGTTTGACAGGGCGCACCAGGCCGAAATCGCCGTCGCGCGCGAAACCGAGCACGAGGCGAACGCGCGCGGGAAACTGGAAGCCCACACCGGCCGCCGCGAGCAGGCGGAATTGCTCGTCGCGCAGATCCGCGAGAACCTTGCGGACATCGACGCGCAGCTCTCCCGCGCGGAGGCCGATCACCAGGGCGGCGAAACCGATCAGGCGGACATGCAGGGCAAGACAGCCGCCATGCAGGCCGCGCTGTCGGACGCCCGCGCGCTGCTCGACGCGCTGCGCGAGGAGGAGACGCGCGCCCGCGTCGGCGTCGCCTCGATGGAGCGCGAGCTGGAATCCGTCCGCCGCGAGGGCGAGCGGCTGCGCCGCGAGGAGGGACAGCTCGTCCGCGGCAAAGACCGCCGCGAGGAGGAACTGCGCGCGGCAAAGGAAGCGCTGGACGGCGACCTGAAGGCGCTCTTCGCCGGCGAGGCCGAGCACGCGGGGCGCGCGGAAGCGCTCGAAACGGCCCGCGCGGCGCATACCGAATGCACCGCGAAGCGGCACACCCTGAACCAAAAAAACCGCGAGACGACGCAGGCGCTGGAGTCTCTCAGGACGGCATCCGGGGCGGCGGGCGAAAAGCGCCACCGGGCCGAGCTGTCGCTGGTGCGGTCGCAGAACGACTTAAAGTCGCTGCAGGACCGGATCTGGTCGGAGTGGGAGCTGACCTACGCCGGCGCGGAGCCGTTCCGGCGCGAGCCGTTCGACCTGCGCGACAGCGAGCGGCAGATCGCCGCGATCCGCGCGGAGATCCGCGAAATGGGCAGCGTCAACGTCAACGCGGTCGAAAACTTTCGGCTCACAAAAGAGAGGTTCGACTACCTGGACACGCAGCGCAACGACCTTTTGAAGGCGACCGCCGACTTAGCCAACATCATCGAGGAACTGACCGCGAAGATGGAGCGCAGGTTCCGCAAGCAGTTCGCGCAGCTCAACGAGTATTTCATGGAAACGTTCAAGCTGCTGTTCGGCGGCGGCCACGCGGAACTAAAGCTGGTCGATGAGAGCAATGTGCTCACCTGCGGCATCGAGGTCGTCGCGCAGCCGCCGGGGAAGAAGCTGCAACTGCTGACGCTGTTGTCGGGCGGCGAGCGCGCGCTGACCGCCATCGCGATCCTGTTCGCGATGCTCAAGCTCAAGCCGACGCCGTTCTGCATCCTCGACGAGATCGAGGCCGCGCTCGACGAGGCCAACGTCGCCAACTTCGCCGACTACCTGAACGATTTCGCCCGGAACACCCAGTTCGTCGTCGTCACGCACCGCCGTGGCACGATGGAACGCTGCCAGGCCCTCTACGGCGTGGCGATGGAGGAAAAAGGCGTGTCGAAAATGGTGTCGGTGCGGCTCGCGGAGGCGGGGGCATAGGAGGACGGGGAGGGACGTTGGAGGGCTTTGCCCTCCAAACCGCCTACCAAAGGGATTTCATCCCTTTGGAATCCCGTCGTTTCGCTTCACGGCGGGAAGGGATGCGCCTGTTATTCTCCCTCGTCGCTCGAAAAGGACGCGCAGCGGTGGTTCACGTCATACGCCTGCATGCCCTCCGACTACATCGAAAGCCGCGCCAGCACGTTTTATCCGTTCGCCGCGGACCTCGCGGAGCGGGAAGCCGATGCGATCGCCGCGCGCCTGTCGCCGGACGGCGCATGGCCCGTGCCCTGGTCGTGGACTGAATACCACGCCGAATGGGCCGTCGCCAAGCGCTGGTGGATCGCGAACCGGGCGATCCTCAACCTGCTGTACCTGCGCGCATTGAACAAGACGCCATAGTCCACCCGCCGTCAGGCGAAAAAGACGGGATTCCAAAGGGATGAAATCCCTTTGGCAGGGTCTGGGACAGAGTCCCAGCGTCTCCCCCTCTCTCCCCGTCATTGCGAAGGAGGTACTCCATGGCCGGTTTCTTTTCCCGTCTGAAAGAGGGCCTGACCAAGACGCGCGAGACGATGTCCGGGCGCGTCGACCAGTTGTTCCACGCGTACAAGGAATTGGACGACGATTTCTTCGAGGATTTGACCGACGTGCTGGTGATGGCGGACGTCGGCGTCAAGACGAGCGACGAGATCGTCGGCGAAATGAAAGCGCGCGTCAAGGCGCAGCGCATCGACGACCCGGACAAGGCGCGCGCGGTGCTCAAGGAAGTGCTGCGCGAACGCGTGAAGTCGGACAGGCCGCCGCTGAAGTGGCCGATGGTGATGCTCGTCGTCGGCGTCAACGGCGTCGGCAAGACGACGACGATCGGCAAGCTCGCGCTGCGGTTCAAAAACGCGCAGCACGGCGTGATGTTGGCCGCGGCCGACACGTTCCGCGCGGCTGCGGCCGACCAATTGCAGGTATGGGCCGACCGCGCCGGTGTGCCGATGATCCGCCACGCCGAAGGCGCGGATCCCGCGGCCGTCGTGTACGACGCGATCGAGTCGGCCAGGGCCAGGAACGCGGATCTCCTGATCATCGACACCGCAGGCCGCCTGCACAACAAAAAATACCTGATGGACGAGCTCGGCAAGATCAACAAGATCGTCCGCCGGGAATACCCGGAGGCCGATATGCGCTCGCTGCTCGTGCTCGACGCGACAACCGGCCAGAACGGCCTGGCCCAGGCTAAGGTGTTTCAGGAGGTCGCGGAGATCAACGGCATCGTGCTCACCAAGCTCGACGGTACCGCCAAGGGCGGCATCGTCGTCGCGATCCGCAACGAGCTCAACGTCCCCGTCTGGTACATCGGCGTCGGCGAAGGCATCGACGACCTGCAGGCGTTCGACGCGGCGGAGTTTGTCGAGGCGATTTTGTAGGGGGACGAAGGGAACGGGGGAACGAGAGGAACCCTTCTTTCTTTTCGGGGGAAAAGAAAGAAGCAAAGAAAAGCCTCTTTGGGGTTGTGTGCAGAGGGGATTTGAGATTGTGGAAGGAGGGGGAGCGCTTTGAGCGGGAAAATGAGGCGGCTGTTGTCGAAAACTAGGAAGGGAGTCCAAAGGGTCAATGACCCTTTGGCAGGGTTCGGGACAGCGTCC
>JAVBOQ010000180.1:0-6242 GCA_031550455.1 Eubacteriales bacterium | reverse complement strand
GGGCGTGCTGCCCACGGCGGGCGCGGCCCTGCGCTGGCTGCGCGACACGATGTTCCGCGGCGCTTCCTATACCGCGCTCGACGACCTCGCGAGCCGCGCGGCGGGCAAAACCAGGGCGTGTTTATTACCTTACCTCTCGGGAGAGGGTTCGCCTGGCTGGGACACCTGGGCCTCCGCGCGTTTCCACGGGCTGTCGCTGGAAACCGGGCCGGAGGATCTTGTCTGCGCGGTGCTCGAAGGCGTCGCCTTTGAGATTTACCGCAACCTTGCCGCGATGGGCGGCGCTGTGGATGAAATCCGCGTCTTTGGCGGCGGGGCCAAAAGCGCGCTGTGGCGGCAGATCATTGCCGACACGACCGACCGGCCGGTCGCCGCGATGGAAACTTGCGAGACCGCGTGCCTTGGCGCGGCCATGCTTGCCGCGCGCGGCGCGGGCGCGGCGTCGAAGCGAAACGCCGCGTCCAAACGAAGCGCCGCGTCCGCCAGCCGCCCCGATCCGTCGCGCAGAGGCTACTATACGGAGAAATACGCGATGTACCTCGACCTGTACGGGCGCAACCAAGGCGCATAGGGAAGGAAGGCCGAAGTATGAAGCACCTTGCGTTTCGGCATGCTGCCGTCCTTGACTGCGACGGCCGCCGTGAAAACCGGCGGGTTGTCGTGGACGGCGGTCGCATCGCGGAGGATACGCCCGATCCGGGCGGAACGGCGGGCGCGCGCGAAATCGACTGCGCGGGCCTTTGCCTGGCCCCCGGGCTGATCGACTTGCACATACACGGCGCGCTCGGGCTGCGCGCCGATGTTTCGGCGGACGCGCTGGCGCGCCTTTGCGCCGAACTGCCGCGCTTTGGCGTCACCGGCTTTTTGCCCACGGTCACGCCCTGTGCCGACGACATAGAGCTGCTGACCTCGCTGGCCGCCGGAACTTATGCCGGTTCCGCGATTCTCGGCTTCTTTCTGGAAGGACATTTTCTGACGCTTACCGGCGCGATCAAGGAGCTTTCGAGCGCGCACAGCGCGGCGCGCGTCCGCGCGCTGATCGAGGCCGCCGCGCCGTATCCCGTCGCCTTTGGCGTTTCGCCGGAGCTCGACGGTCTGGAAGCCCTGCTCCCGGCCATGCTGGACGGAGGGATCACGCCGTTCATCACGCACACGCGGGCGGGTGTGGAGGCGACCGAGCGCGCCATTGAGGCCGGCGCGCGCCACGCCACGCATTTCTACGATGTCTTTCCCTATCCCGGCGACCGGGAACCGGGCGTGCGCGGGTGCGGCGCGGTCGAAGCCATTCTGGCCGATCCGCGCGCGCACGTGGACTTCATCCTGGACGGCGTGCACGTCGAACCGGCCGCCGTGCGCATGGCGCTTGCCTGCAAAGGGTTTTCGGGCGTGAGCCTGATCACGGACGCGAACGTGACCGCCGGATTGCCGGCGGGCGTCTACAAAGGGATCGGTGGCGTGGACGTCATCGTGGAAAGCGAAGGCCAACCGGCGCGCGAGCTTGTGTCCGGCAAGGCCGGATGGCTGACCGGCAGCAGCCTGACGATGATCGGGGCCGTGCGAAACGCCGTGCGCCTGCTCGGCTGCGCGCCGTTTGAGGCGATCGGCATGGCGTCCGAAAGCCCCGCCAGGGTGCTGGGTCTGGAAGGCCGAAAAGGGCGCGTGGCGGTCGGGTACGACGCCGATCTGATTCTGCTGGACGGCGCGCTGAATGTTAGAAAGACGTTTGTCGCGGGGCACGAGGCGTACGCTTCTGCATAAGACCGGGAGGATATGAAATGCACCGGTTCACATTCATCGAAAAGCTTAAACGGCGGGAGCATGTCGAGCTGGTCTGCACCGGCGACTCGATCACCCAGCGGTGCTACCACACGCACGGGCAACCGGGGTACGCGGGGCTGTTCTATGACCGCCTGCGCGAGAAGTATCAGACATACGACGTGTTCCTGTTCAACACCGGGCGCAGCGGCAGCGCCACGCCCGATCTGCTGTCGCGCGTGGAACGCGACGTGATCCGCTTCGCGCCGGATTTCGCGACCGTGATGATCGGGATGAACGACGCGGCGCAGGGCGAGGCCGGGCTGCCGGGTTTCCGCGCGCGGCTGACGGAAATTGTGGACAGGATCGCGGGCGCTGGCATCGAGCTGATGCTGATGACGCAAAACTGCATTCCGCCCGGTCTTCCCGAGGGGTCGAGCGGCACGGCCCGCAGGGCGCTGCCCGCCTATACGGAGGCGATCCGCCAAGTCGCGCGCGAGCGCGATGTGCCGCTGTGCGACGTATCCGCGGATTTCGAGCGTAGGCTCAAAGAGAATTCCGACGCGTACTGGTTTTTGTTAAACGACCCGATACACCCGAACGAAACGGGACACGCGGCCATCGCGGCGTTGCTGATGGCGGCGGTCGACAGGGAAAAGGAGTGAAGCGCATGTTTACCTTCGAACCCGCCCCATGGATTCCCTACCGGGACAAGGAGGGCCTGGCCCGGGCGCGGAGCATCCGCCGCGAGGAGATGGAAAAACACGAAAACCCTGACTTTCGCATCCATGTTGTCGCGGATCCCGGCGCGATCTGGGTGGGCGACATGTTCACCCGCATCCTGCTGTCCGACCAGCGCGACGAAAAGCTGGTCATGCTGATGCCCAACCCCTGCCCGGCGGTCTATGAAGCCGTCGCGGCGCTGATCAACCGTTTCCGGGTTAACTGCCGCAACGTCTATACGTTCAACCTGGACGAATGGGCCGATCAGGACGGCCATGTCGCGCCGGAGAGCTACCGGGCCGGCTTTCATCGTTCGTTCCTGAAATCCTTCTACGGTTCGATCGATCCCGCGCTGCGCATGCCGCTCCGTCAGTGCGTCGGCCATACCACCGAGAACATCGCGCACTATTCCGATCTGATCACCGAATGCGGAAACGGCGGCGCGGACGTCAGCTACACCGGGCCTGGCTGGGCCGGGCATGTGGCCTTTGTCGACCCCGACACGCCGGAATTCGCCTGCGCCGATCTTTCCGAGTACATGCGGATGGGCGCGCGGATCGTCACGCTCCACCCGCTGACGATCGCGCAGAACTCGCTGCACGGCATGTTCGGCTGCTCCGGCGACATCGCCAGCGTGCCGCCGCGCGCCGCGACGATCGGCCCCGCGGACATCGTGCGCTGCCGCAACCGCTTTGAGATTCACGGCATCACCACGATGGGCAGCGTGTCCTCCTGGCAGCGGATGATTTCGCGCCTGACGCTGTACGCGCCGCCGACGCCGCAGCTTCCGACCTCGTTCATGCAGTTGCTCAAAGCCGACGTGTTTGTCAGCGAGACCATCGCGGCCGATTTTGACTGTTGGGAACGGGTTGGGTATTGACCGGAGGGCAAAATGAAAAAAGAGACGCTTGAACTGGCCGGGGACGTGTTCGCGATCGAGGCGAAGGCGATACGGGAGACCGGCGAGGGGATGGACTGGGAAGCGTTCGCAAAGGCGGTCGGCGCGCTCGCCCGCGCGGAGCGCATCGCGGTGAGCGGCTGCGGCCACTCGGGCATTGCCTGCCGGCATTTCGCCCATTCGATGTGCTGCGTGGAGCGGCCGGCGAGGTTCCTCTCCCCGGCGGAGGCGGTGCACGGCGCGACGGGCTTTCTGCAAAAGGGCGACGCGCTGGTGCTGGCCTCGCGCGGCGGGAAAACCGCCGAGCTGCTGCCCATCCTCGACATCGCCCGGACAAAGAACGTTTTTGTCATATCGGTCACCGAAAACGCCGCCTCGCCAATGGCGCGTCTGAGTGATATAATGCTTCCGATGAAGGTTCACCGCGAGGCCGACCGGTTCAACGCGCAGGGAACGAGCAGTTTCGCCGCGCTTTGCGCCGTGTTTGACGCGCTGCAGGTGGCTGTGATGGAAGAAACGGGCTATCAGGGCGAGATGTTTGCGCTGATCCATCCGGGCGGCGCGGTCGGCGAACGGTTGAATCATACCGATTCGCGATAGGCTTTCCACGGATCTCGCGGATCTTTTTCCGCATGGCGTCGTCGCGCGAAAGTAGGCGTGGTTTCCGGCTGCGCTTCCTTCCGCCAGCGCGAAACGGTATAAGCAGGGGTAGCGGTCCGCCGCCTGCAGATTGGAGATGGTTGCATGCTCAACAGGAAAATCGCCCCGCCTTTTTTCGAGATCGGCCCGAAGGCGTATCTGTACGGCGACGAGATGGTTTCGCTCGCGAAGACGATTGACAGGGTCGCGAAGCAATATGACGTGCGCGTCATCCTCACGCCGCAGTATACGGACATTTACCGTGTGGCGCGGGAGACCGAAAATGTGCTGGTGTTCGCGCAGCACATGGATTCCCTGGCAATCGGCAGAGGCCTTGGCTCCGTGCTGCCCGAGGCGGTGAAGGCGGCCGGCGCGGTCGGCGTGATGCTCAACCACGCGGAAAAACCGCTGCCGATCGCGGAACTCCGGGCATGCGTCCGGCGCGCGGAGGCGCTCGGCCTGTATTCGATCGTGTGCGCGGATTCCATTGCGGAAGCCAGGGCGATCGCCCATTTGAACCCCGACATTATCGTATGCGAGCCGACCGAACTGATCGGCACCGGCCAGACGAGCGACGAGGCGTATGTGCTGGCGTCGATGGAGGCCGTGCGGTCCGTCAACCCGGACATTCAGGTGCTGCAGGGCGCTGGCATCAGCAACGGCAAGGACGTCTACAGCGTCATCCGCGCGGGCGCGGAGGCCACGGGGACGACGAGCGGCATCATGAAAGCCGCCGACAAGGAAGCGATGGTCGAAGAAATGCTTTCCGCGCTGCGCCGCGCGTGGGACGAGCGGCAGTGCTGCGACGGCGCCGGCACACACAGATAAAATGGGAGGAATCGTGATGGAATTCAAGGTGTTTCAAAAGGAACTGGAGCTGCAATCGCGGGGATGGATCCCGACCTTTCACGACATTTCAAAGGAAGTGTGTGAAATCGCGGCCGCGTCCGGCATACGGAACGGGACTTGCTGCGTCGCGTCGCATCACACGACCTGCAGCGTGATGGTGCAGGAAGCGTCGCACGACCTCGACGCGTTTGACCTGGAGTACCTGCAGCACGACCTGCTCGACGTGATGCGCAAGCTGATTCCGGATTACGCGGAGGTGGGGCAATACCGCCATCCCGGGCCGATTCACGCGCAGTTTGGCCGCTATGTCGGCGAACAGGGCGATTTTACCAGCATGAACACCGACGGTCATTTGCGGTCCGTTTTTTTCGGCCGCAGCGAAACGCTGACGATCAAGGACGGCAAGCTGGACGGCGGCGAGTTTGCCCACATCTATTTCATCGACTGGGATCATGTGCGCGCGCGCCGCAGGCAGGTGAACGTCACCGTCATGGGCACGACGGAGGAGATCACGGACCGAAAATGGAACAACGGCGAAGTGATCAACACCCTGCGCAAGTATGCGGACGAGGAAAAGGCGTACATGCCGGCGTTTGATTTGCAACAGAAAAGATGATGCCCGCGGACGGCGGGCCATCAAGGGCGCAGGCCGCCATCCGCGGGTGTTCGGGTGGCGGCTTTTTCTATGCGCTATGTAAATATCAGGCGCTGCCGCCGAGAGCGAAAACCATCAAACAACAACGCAAAACTGATGCAGGTCATATACGATTCCGCGGAGGCGCATCGGGAGATCCGGCTGTAGTACCAACTCGCGGTATGGTATATAAGGAGGAAAGCCAATGGACAAACTCAGGATGGCCATTGTCGGGGCGGGCGTCTGGGGCGACACGCACGCGGCGATTTTCAAGGAACACCCGGGTGCGGATCCGGTCGCGATCTGCGACCAGAACGCCGCGCGCGCGGAAGCGCTTGCCGGCAAGTACGGGATCGCGGGCGTGTACCGGAGCGTGGACGACATGCTGGCGCAGGGCGGGTTTGACGCGGTTTCGATCGTGACGCCGGATCACCTGCACGCGGAGATCGCAGTCAAGTGCGCCGAGGCCGGAAAGCATATGTTGATCGAAAAGCCAATCGCGACAACGGCCGAGGACGTGCACCGGATCGTCAACGCGGCGCGGAAGCACCGTGTGCGGGTGATGGTCGATCTTCACAACCGTTGGAGCCCGCCGTTCGCGCAGGCGAAAACGGAGCTGGAAAATGGCACGCTCGGCACGCTGCAAAGCGCGTACTTTCGTCTGAACGACACGAAATGGGTCGCGACGGACATGCTGCCATGGGCCGCGAAATCGTCGATCCTTTGGTTCCTCGGCAGTCACAG
>JAVBOQ010000337.1:0-9785 GCA_031550455.1 Eubacteriales bacterium | reverse complement strand
GAACGAGGCGTAGCAGCGCTACGCCGAGTGGAGAGCGACAACGCCGTATGGAAAAAGATCCGCCGCGACGATGCGGTAAGGTTTGGAATTGGGATTACTCCACCCGTCCCCCGTGATACACGCACTCGTACGCGCTGACGCCGCCCGAAAAGATCTCTTCCCGGCCGAAAAACCAGTCCGGACCGCCCGCGTATGCGTTGCAATACAGGAGGCGACCGTCCTGGTACTCGATCGGCCCGCGATACGGCGCGTCCGCGGGTACGCGCAGCAGCGCCTCTTTGAGGAAATCGCCCGAAAACCCGTCGGTCAGGACACGGCCGCTGTAGTTCATCGCCCAAACGGGCGCGCCGTCCTTCCAGACTGCCTCCTCGCCGGTGAAACGGTTGCCGCCCAGGTACGAATCGATGTACAGCCAGCCGTCGTCCTCCTCGTAGGACAGGTCGTGCGACGCGGGCCGCGACGGCGGGCATTGCGGGCCGCCGCCTGCGTACGCGGCGCGCTTGGCGCGGATCAAAAACTCGCTAAAACCCTGCGGGAGGCTTTCCATCGTTGTACTCATACTCCTCTGGAATCATTCGGTATTCGGACGTATAAAGCTTGTCGCGGCGCGCTTCCACGCCGTTTTGCAGCCAGATCTTGTACGTGGTCACGGAATACCCGTCGTGCGGCTTTTTCAAAAGCTGCGTCGTGCCGACCGGCAGGTTGGGGTTGTACGTGTAGACGACTTCCTTCGCCTTGTTCGTGTACGTCGTCTCCGACACCAGCTCGATCGACAGCCCGTTTTCAAGCGCGAGCCCGTATACCTCGACGGTCACCTGACGGTCCTTGTACCAGGCGGTCACGAACATCGGCGCGTCGCTGTTGTTTTTCATTTTGAGGTCGAGGCTCGGCCAGTCGACGGTCGCGTCCTCGCCGCGCGGCACATAGGTCGACGGCCACGCGTGCGGCTTGCGCTCGACGATCGCGCAATTGGCGCGGACGAGCGCGTTGAACAGCGTCGTCGATACCTGGCATACGCCGCCCGCCGTTTCCTGAATCGTGCGGCCGTTTTCGATCGCGCCGGCCTTGAGGTAGCCCTTGTCGGCGGTGCGCTTGCCGGTCGTCTCGTTGAACGAAATCACGCCGCCCGGCGCGATCATCACGCCGTTGAGCGCGGAGGCCGCGATTTCGATGTTGACGTTGCGGTTCCTGTCGTCGGTCGTTTTGGTCGTGTGGCTGGAAAGGCGCGTGTAATTCGCCGAAAGCTCCGCGCGGGTCACCGACGGCGGCACATCGTCCACCGCCACCTCGATCACCGTGCCGTACATCCCGGCGTCGAGGTAGCCGATCACCGCGTCGTACAGCGCGTTCGCGTCGACGCGCCGCCCGGGCCGCTCCTCGCTGAATGTGAACGACCGGGCGGCCACGTCGAACGCCACGACGGTCGCGCTCACCGGCTCTTCGGTCAGCTGCGCGGCGACCGTGTCGATGAGCCCGCGCACCGCGGCGCGGTCGTAGCTGAACGCGCTTTCCATCCGCACCGGCGAGAGGTTTTCCACCTCGCGGTACCGCTGCGAAAGCGAGCCTTGCCGGCCGATCATGTACAGCTTTTCAAGCAGCGCGTCGGTGTCCCAGGCCATGGGCACCTCATCCTGCGAAATGCGCCACCTGCGCTCGCCGGACGTTAAGATCACCTCGAACGACTGCGCGGTCGCGCGCCTTCCCGCGTCCACCGTCTCGCGCGCCTGCGCCATGGTCAAGCCGCGCAGCGACACGCCGTCGAGGTACACGGGCCCGTGGAACACGTCGCCGGCGACCGCGTCGCGCATCTTCTTGAACTCCGCGGAGCGGTCAAGCTGCTCGTTCGCGAACGCCCACGCATACCAAAGCGCCGCGATCGACAGCGCGATGACCGGCAGCGTCCACCACGGGAAGCCGCGGCGCCGCCGTTTGCGTTTCGGCGGCGCGCTTGGCGGCCGATTCTGCCTGGATTGCTGGTTCAATTGCCCTTTACTCCTTGACCCACTGCGGGTTGTCCTGCGACAGCACGCTGCGCTCGTGCATCCGGAAGGAAAGCGCCATCAGGCTGTCGCTCAGATGTACGTTGCCGACGGTCATATCGTCCGGCACGGTCAGGTCGATCGGCGCGAAGTTCCAAATCGCGCGAACGCGGCCCGCCGAGGCGATTTCGACAATCCCTTGCGCCTGTGCGGCCGGCGTCGCGATGACCAGGATGTCGATCCGGTGCGAAAGCAGGTATTCGGGCAGCGACGCGACCGAAAATACAGGCACGCCGTTGACCGTCTGCCCGATTTTTTGCGGGTCGACGTCGAACAGCGCGCCGAGCCGGAACCCTTCGTTTTGAAACGTCGGGTAGTTCGCCACGGCAAGGCCGATGTTGCCCGCGCCGACGATGACGACGTGGTGCGCCTTGTCGATGCCGAGGATCTGCCCGATGCGGCGCTTGAGCATCGGTACATTGTACCCGTAACCCTGCTGGCCAAACTCTCCGAAGCAGTTGATGTCCTGGCGGATCTGCGACGCGGTCAGGCCCATTCGCTGGCCCAGCGCGCTGGACGACAGCCGCATCACGCCCTCCGTCTCCAACTCGCGCAGATGGCGGTAATATCCGGGAAGACGGCGAACCACCGCGTCGGAAACCTTTTCGTTACGATTCATGGAAGCCTCCCCATTTGCGATTGCCGTCATTATAGCATCCTTGACAATTCCTTCGCAAGGGGAAAGGAACGGTAAGGCAGGGCTTACGCATGAATGAAGGATCTATTACGATGATTTGGTAAATGCATGAGTGGGCGGTGCTTGGCACACGAGAAATGTTGCCTGCTTTACTCCAATCGGCAATGGCTTGCGGATGACGATAGCATATTTTTCGTTTTTGTAAGAGCATTGTGTCAAATTCGTAACTCATGCGTTGGCCGTGAACGGTAAGGCAGGGCCACATGGCGAACGGCCGCCATGTTTTCTACGGCAATGAGCCGCGTCACGATACGCTCAGGATGCGCGCCGCCCCCGGTGTTCAGCTTCATCAGCGTAATCACAACCGTTTAAACCAGGCGGCCGGCTGCCCAAAGCGTAGCCGCCTGTACCCCGGACGGGCGCGCGTCGCGTCCCGCGTGGCACAGGCGGCTGTTGGTTTACGTGTTACCTCGACGTCTTTTTACGAACGGACAGCTTATTTGCTGTACATCGCGATGACTTCATCGACGATCGGGGCCTTCTCCACCTCTTCGAGGATCTTCTGATACCCGTAGGCGTCCAGGTTTTTCAGGTAGTTGTCCCACGTGGCGTCCACGTCGACATTCCCCATGATGGCGTCCGCCAAGTATTCCTTAACGAGCGTGTCGATCGGGGTCCAGTACTCCGCGCGCACCGCGGCAAGATTCGTCTCGCTGTTAAAGTCGTTCTTGTACGGGAACTTGTTGTGCTCGTTCCAAATGCCGCCGTAGCTCTTCACATAGTATTCCGCGCCGGCTTCAAACAGCGGCTCAATGGTCGCCCATTTCCACATGTCTCCGGTCTGCATGCTGGCGAACGCGCCGATGCCCTTCTGACCGAAGGCGATGGGGTTCAAAACTTTCGGGAAACCCGGCCGGTCGGGATCGGGGATCCAGTCGATGCCCTTTTCGCCGAAGCTGCCCGACATCTGCTTGTCAGGATCGCCGCCAAAGAAAACGCTGTATTCCAGGAACTTCAAAATCCGGATCAGCTTGGCGTCGTCCACGTCGCGGTTTACATAGATCGAGTTGTTGTTCCAGAGCGGCACAACCGTTCCGGCGTAGGTCATGTAGTTGCCTTCCGCGTCGGCCAGGCCCGGCGTCATCAGCAGCGGCACGCCGGTGTTGAGCAGGGTCAGCGGCGGGCGCTGATAGGCCCAGGTGTTCAGCGCGTTGGTGGAGGAGAGGAAGTATCCGGACATGCCGTTCGTAACCTTCTCCCACGTGATCGCGCCGGTGTTCGTGATGAATTCCTTGTCGATCAGATTCTGCTTGTACAGGCGCTGGAGATACTTGAGGTATTCCTTGTATCGTTCCGTGGAGAAATAATACTCCGCTTTGCCGTTGTTGTCGACCACGTCGGAAATGAGGCCAAAGCCGCTGAGGAGCTGCCGCTGCGCGCCGGTGCCGGCCCAGGTCGCGGGCGCGGCGCATTTCTTCGAGAACGCCAGCAGGATTTCTTCCTGTTTGTCCAGCGGAATGCCGCCCTCGGCGATATACAGCGTGTCGGAAATCTTTTTCACGCTGACGCCGGGATCGATGCCGGCCTCCAAAATCCAGTCATAGCGATAAAAATCGCAGAAGAGGTACAGCTTCGAATAGGTCTCGGTGACGACCGGCATGCAGTAGAGCTGCTCCGGGTCCTCTTTCGTGGTGGCGTACGCCCACGCGATCGGGTTTTCGTCATAGACCTTCGCGTAGGTGGGCGCGTATTCGCGGACAAGCGCCAGCGGGATCGTGCGGCACAGCTCCTGCTGATAGTGCATGAAATTGATGTCCCGCGGATAGCTGCCGACGTCGGGCAGTGTATCCGACGCGAACATCAGGGCCAACTGCTCCGCGTTGTTGCTGTCCACGCGTGTGAGCACAAGGTCAATGTTCATCGTCTCTTCGATGTCCTTGATCATGAAGCCTTCTTCGTCGACGGTCATCATGTCCTGCTTGTACCAGGACAGGGTAACCTTCTTGCTCATGTCATCTTCCGCCTGCGCGTAAGCGGTAACGCTCATGGACACGAGCATGAGGGCGGCCAGCGCGATCAACGCGAGCCTTTGCAGGGGGTGCCGTTTTTTCATGATACCTTCCTCCTTCAAAAATTAGCCTTTCACTGAGCCCATCATAATGCCTTTCACGAAATGCTTCTGGAAGAACGGATAGACGCTGATGATGGGCAAGATCACGAGTAGTACGATCGCGGATTTTACAGTTTCCGGGTTCAGGCTCGCCAGCGCGTCGCCGCCTTTGGCGCTCATGTACATGTTGGTGCCGATGGCGAACTCTTCGGGCGTCGTGATGATCCTTCGGAGCAGCAGTTGCAGCGTCAGCAGGTTGGCGCTGCCGCTGTTGTATATCAGGTTGTCAAACCAAGCGTTCCACTGCATCACCATGTGCCACAGCGAGATCGTCGCGAGCACCGCCTTGGAGAGCGGAAGCATGATGCGCAGCATCACCTGCAACGGATTCGCGCCGTCGATCACCGCGGATTCCTCCATCGCGGGATCCAGCGAGAACAGGTAGTTCCGCACGATGATCGTCGTGTACATGCTGAACGCCGGCGGCAGGATATAGACAAGGAAGTTGTTCGTAAGCCGCAGGTTCCGCATCGTGATATAGGTCGGGATGAGTCCGCCGTTGAAGAACATGGTGATGATGAACAGCCCGGTGATCACCTTCAGGAACGGCATTTTGCGCCGCGTCAGCGCGTACGCGGCAAGATACGTGACCAGAACGTGGTAGCACGTCCCCAGGACGGTACGGGCGACCGATACCCAAAGCGCCGCCAAAAACTTGTGCTCGGCAAAGATGTACGCGTACGAGTCAAAGACAATTTTCTTGGGAAAAAGATTCATGCTCAGCAGCGTGATGTCCTGCACCCTCGACAACGATATCACGAGCATGTTCCATACCGGAAACAGTACCGTGATGCAAATCAAAACCATGAACACCGCGTTGCATGTGTCGAAAATGACGCTGCCGGTAGATTTTTTGATCTTCGTCGCGCCCGTTCTGATCATCTGCGGACCTCCTTCCTATATGATTCTGTACTCGGGATCGGCCTTTCGCGCGATATAATTGCTGAAAAGCACCAGCAGGAACGACACCACGTTTTGCAGGAGGCCGATGGCGGACGCGTACTCGTACTGCACAAAGCTCGGGTCGGCCATGCCCCTTCGGTAGATATACGTGGAGATAACGTCCGCCACCTCGTAGGTGGTCGGGTTGTACAGGTTGAAAATCGGGTCAAACCCGACGCTGATCAGCGACCCCATGCGCAGGATCAGGATGGTGCTGATGGTCGGCAGCATGCCGGGCAGCGTGATCCGAAGGAGCTGCTGGAACCTGTTCGCGCCGTCGAGCATCGCGGCCTCGTACTGCTGCGTGTCAATGCTGGAAATCGCCGCAAGGTACAGGATAATGCCCCAGCCGGTTTCCTTCCATACCGTTGTGAACAGGTAGATGGGCAGAAACGCGGTCTTGCTCGTCATGAAGCTGACCGGCGAGTCGATCGCGCCGACGGCCATCAGCATCGCGTTGATGACGCCGCTGTTCGGGGACAGGAGCTGCTTGACGAGTCCGCCCACGACGACCCATGAGAGAAAATGCGGCATGTAGGATATCGTCTGGATCACTTTTTTCCGGCGCAGGTTTGAGATCTCGTTGACGAGCAGCGCGAAAACGATCGTCGTCGGGAACGTCACCAGCAACGAGGCGAAGCTGATCCGAAGCGTGTTGATCAGCACGCGCGGCATATAGGGGTCGGTCAGGATGCGCCCGAACCAATACAGGCCCTTCCAGTCGCTGCCCGCGATGCCGCGGCTCATTTTGAAGTCCTTAAACGCGATGGTTACGCCGTAAATCGGCAGATAGTTGAAAACGGCAACCTGCAGAAGCGGCAGCAGCAGCAGCAAATAAAACGGGATGTGCTTCTTAAACTCGATCATCGTCCGCTTCTGTGGTTTCCTTGCGATCCCTTTTCCGGTCAGATCCGTAAGCGACACCTCCCGGCGGCGATAGCGCAAATGTGGTTTTTCTTTTCTTGCGTTTGTATACAATATACCGCGCCAACATGGCAAAGTCAAGTCTTTTGTTGAGAAGAACAAAAGAATCGATGAAAAGTATGTATTATGCTGCATAATTGCAGAAAGTTTCGTAATTTCCAGATAAAACCACTCAATTCCGCGCGTTTGTTGCCGCTGACAGGCGTCCGCGTTCCATCTCCGTGGCCTGTTTTATTGTCTTGTTCGAAAGAAAAAAATAATATACAGTAAAACGTAGTTGACTTTTTAGGAGCATCTGATACAATATTTTTTGATGAAAAAGGGCGCTTTTGCCCTTGGAAGGCGTCCCGCGCGGCGCATGGCATGGGACACATTTCATGTAAGGAGATGAAAGCATGGACACTCGGAAGGAAGCCCTGTTTACGGATTTTGCGGTGTGTACGCCGAAAATCCATCTGTCCGAGACGCGCGAGCTTTTCAAATGGAACGTTGTGCCCTACGAAACGGCGGGGCGAAAAGGCAACATGCTGACATCCATGCTGGAGGGACGCCCCCAGCCCGTTTCGTTTGACCCGGCGCTTGCCGGCTGGTACAAAATCTTCGTCGGGCAGGGGCCGCAGAATACGAACGTGAACCTTCAACTGAAGGACGACGGAACCTACACAACCATCGGCTGGAGCACGGCCGCCGTTCCACACCTTACGGTCGAGGAGATCTATTGGAAGGCCGCCGACATGACCGGGCAGCGCGTCACGATCTCCAAGCTGCGCGGCGGGCTGCCGCAGACGGCCGCGATCGCCTGGCTGCGGTTCGTCCCGATGGATGACGCCGAGGTCGCGGCCGCGAAGGCGGACACGGCCCGGCGGGATACAAAGCGCGTGTACGCCACGCACGACATGCACGGCATGCTGCTGATATCGGATCCGGCGGACGCGGACGACTGGCGCGCGCTGATGCAGGGATACGAGCAAAGCGACGTCGAGTGGCTTTCGATGGAGAACGTCATATTCTTTGACGGCGACACGACCACCGAAAACGAAAACAATTTTGCCTATCCGCGCGCATGTGATGAGCTGGTGCAAAAATCGCTGAAAAAGAAAATGAAGCCCGAGGTTCTGCGCGATCTGTGCGCGTATACGCGCGGCATGGGCATCAAACCCTGCCTTTCGATCCGGATGGGCGCCTGGGGCATCGAGTACCCGTTTGACCAGATGTATTTCGCCAACAAGTTTTTCGAGGCCAACAAACACCTGCGCTGCGTCGACCGCGACGGCACGCCGATCGACGCGCTGTCCTACATCTATCCTGAAGTACAGGAATACATGCTCGGCCAGTTTGAAACGATGGCGGACCTCGACTGCGACGCGGTGGAGATGATCTTGAGCCGCGGCATTCCGTATGTGCTGTTTGAGCAGCCGTTCGTCGACCTGTTCATGGCGCGCCACGGCGGCGAGGATCCGAGGTACCTGCCGCTCGACGAGCCGCGCGTGGTCGCGCTGCACTGCGAGGTCATGACCGGCTTCGTCCGCAAGCTTCGCGCGCGCGTCGACAAAAAAGTCGGCGTACACGCCCGCGTGCTGACCTCGCTGTACGACTCGCGGCTGGCCGGTATAGACGCCGCGCAGTGGGCCAAGGAAGGACTCGTCACGGCGATCATCAGCTATCCGCAGGTGTTCCGCGAGGTACTCGAGGGCGACGTTTGGCAGGAAGGCGCGGAAAAGCGGCTCCTTGACCTCGATAAGTACCACAAACACGCGCTGGAAAGCCCAAAGAGCATCATCCTGCGCAGGAGTGACGACATCAAGGTTGTGCAGATCCCGGATTCGAAGGGCATGCCGCAGGGCCCGGACGGGCAGAAGGAGCGCATCGCGCAGTTCATGGAGCTTGAAAAGCTGTACGGCGTGAAGGTGTACATCGAGATTATGCCGCGCCGGATGTCCCCGATCGAATACCGCGACCGCGCGCTGGAGATTTACGCGGCCGGCGGCGAGCGGATCAGCCTGTGGGACACCTACAACCGCGTGCCGATCCGCACGGAGTGGTCGATGATGCGCCGCCTCGGGCACAAGGAAGAGCTGGCCTCGTACGGCTCCGGCGAAGGCGAATTTTACAGCCGCCACCGCGTTTTGCGCATCGGGGACAAGGACGTCAGCCGGTATCTCCCGATCTGGGGCGGCTGACGGATTGCGCGGGAAAGGTGTGGTTCCATGCGGTGGATCAAGCGCGGGTTTGAGGATTTTCAAAAAGGGACGTTCGGCAACGGCGGACAGAATCTGTACGTATCCCGCCGCGGCGTGTTGCAGCGCATTTACCAATATGATGTGAACGGCGACGGATATCCCGACATCCTGTTCGCCAACTCCCAGAGCATGGGCGAGCGCCCGCCCGTGCGCGTATACGGCGACCCTTTGCGCGGCGCGGACTTTTTCTTCCTGCCGTCCGGCGGTTCCTTCGACGCCGTGCTGACCGACCTGAACGGCGACGGGTATGACGACCTGGTGCTGGCGGCGCAGCACAACGGGACGCATACGGACATCACGTCGTACGTGTACTACGGAAGCCCCGAGGGCCTGAGCGAAAGGTATCGGGTGGAACTGCCGGTGCCCGGGGCCGTCGGCGTGGCGGCCGGGGATTTCGACGGTCGCGGCCTGCCCTCGCTGGTCTTCGCGTGCGAGCGGGGCCTGCGCGTCTTTGACAACCGCCGGGATCAGGGCGGGATCCTTCCGTACCGATACACCGATCTCGCGATTGACGCCTTCTCGCTGGCGGCCGGAGATCTGGACGGCGACGGGTACGACGATCTGTTCATCAAACGGCGCGACGGCTCGTCGCTCGTTTTGTGGGGCGGCCCCGACGGCCTGTCTTTCGGCGCGCGCACCGTGATCAGCGGGACGGATCAGGCGCAGAGCGGCGGCGCGGCCACGACGCCGGGGCTGCTTTCGCCGCATGTGGGCTGGAAACCGTGTCTGCTTCGCATGGACGGGCGGTTGCTCGCGTTTGCCGTCGATGGAGACAAGGTATCGCTTTTATCTTTCGGACGGGATCGGGGCGCGCGAACCGTGCTTTCGCTGGA
>JAVBOQ010000043.1:0-4133 GCA_031550455.1 Eubacteriales bacterium | reverse complement strand
GAAATGACCGTTTCCGCTTCCGTTCCGAGCTTTTCGCCGAATTTTTCAACGTAATCGGCGCGGCACGGATAGAAATCCTCGGTGGTCAAAAATTCGGGGTTCGGCACGTCCAGCGTGATCTGCAGCGTCGTCTCGTCCAGCGCGACGACGCCCAGTTCGCCCATGTCCGCCTCACCTGCGTTGATCTTCGACAGATTCTTGATCATCGTCAGGTTGCTGATGAACCGAAACGCGTTCGCCGGGTCGGCCTGGCGGCGGAAGTTCAGCGCGTAATCATCCGCGACAACCTTCTGCCCGTCGCTCCAATAATTCTCGCGGAGATGGAACGTATAGACGAGGTTGTCCTCGGAAACCTCCCAGGACTCGGCGCCCGCGCCGACCACCGCGCCGTCGCGGATGCGCAGCAGCGGCTCAAGCGCGTTGGAAAACACATTGCGGTCGGCCAGAATGGTGAACCGGGCCGTGTCAAGGCTGGACGGCTCGCCGTTCGCCCAGATGCCCAGGTGTTGTTTATCGGCAAGCTTCTCGCCGTTTACCATCCTGTCCTCGCCAAGCGCGGAGGTTGCGGCCAAAGAGAGCACCAGGGTCAGCAGGGTCAAAAGCGCGATCCATTTTTTCATCCGTTTTCAGGTCCTTTCATATCATTTTGGGAGCCAGACCGGAATACCCGCGTACGCCGTGCGCCTCATACACCTCCTTGCCGTTGTTCGGAGCGTTTTGCGACAAACGACTGAAACCACGCGATGACGTCCTCGAAATACGAGGTGTTCATCAGCGAATGATCCGCGCCGGGATACAGAATGAACTTGTGCGGGAGACCCGCCGCGGTCAGCAACTCGTGCATCCGCAGGGAATCCTGAAGGTCGACGCGCCAATCGTCGTCGCCGTGTCCGATCAGAATCGGCGCCTTGATTTCATGCGCCCAGCACACGGCGGAGCGCCGCGCGTATTCCGCCGGCATCTCTTCCGGCGTGCCGCCGATCAGATCCAGATATACCTGCTTCATGCTGTCCTCGCGGTCGTAAAACCCGCGCACATTGTCCGCCGCGCCCGCGCCGACCGCGGCCGCGATGATTCGCGTGTCCATTTTGCAGCACAGGTAGGTCATCATGCCGCCGCGCGAATGACCGGACATAAACACGCCGTCTTTCCGTGTAAACGGCAGCGCCAGCGAGAGGTCGATCAGCCGGATCACGTCATGGATGTCGTCCCCGCCGAACTGCTCGCGGCCGGTTCCGCCGGCGTTGCCCCGGTACTGGCTGCCGACTGCGAAAAAGCCGCGGCCCGCGTACTTGCAGATGATCTCGGGGCGAAGCGTGGCGAACTCACGGTTTCCGCCGCGGTTGTAGATCACCGTGTCCAGCGGCGCCGCAAAGGTGAGTGGCGCGGCGGCAAACCCTTTGACCAGGTTGCCGTCGCATTCATAGGTGATGTCGAACAACTCCACCTGATCCGCGTACGCCGCGGGCGTTTCGATTTTGACCGCGCTTTGTACGAACGCCGCGATAATCGGCTGGATGGACACAGCAATCATCCTAACTCATCGTATAATGTTATAGACTGACTATATCCGTGGACAGGACTTTTGTCAAGCGCTCTTTTTGGGCAAAAAGTATAAAACATCTTTGTTTTTGATATGCCGCGATGGGATGGGAAGCCCAATATTCTTGTCCACGTTGCGTTCTCCTTCTTCAAATTGCATGCCGCCCCGCGCAACCCTTGCCAATCCCCGCCAAAACGGGTACAATATCCCGCGAAGGCGACAACGAACGACAGGAGCGTGACAACGATGGATAAGGTAATCGCAAGCGCAAAGGAGAAAATGGCCAAAACGACCTCGGTGTTGAAAAAGGAGCTGGCTTCTCTGCGCGCCGGACGCGCGAACCCGCAGCTTCTCGAGCGCATTGTCATCGACTACTACGGCACGCCGACGCCGCTGACGCAGTTGGCGAACATTTCGGTGCCGGAAGCGCGCCAGATGATCATCGCGCTGTGGGAGCCGAAACTGATCCCGATTGTTGAAAAAGAGATCATGAAGTCGGACCTTGGCATGACGCCGCAGAACGACGGCAAGATCATCCGGCTGGTCGTTCCGGAGCTGAACGAAGAGCGCCGCCGCGAGCTGACGAAAGTCATCCGCAAGAACTGTGAAGAGGCGAAGGTCGCGATCCGGTCGATCCGCCGCGACGCGGTCGAGCAGATCAAAAAGATGTGCAAGGCGTCCGAGATCACCGAGGACGACCAGAAAAACGGCGAGGCCGACGTTCAGAAGGCGCACGACAGCGCGATCAAGGATCTGGACAAAATCGCCGGCGACAAGGAAAAGGAGATCATGTCCGTTTGACGTTTGATCACCTGCTTGGGTTGCCTTTGGACAATGCGCTCGACGCGCTCAGGGCACAAGGGATACTGCCGTCGGTGACGTTTTCCCGCGCGCCGCGCCGCCCGGATGGGACAGGCGTGTTTCGTGTTGTGCGCATATCGGAAGACGGCGCGCGCGTGACCGCCTGCGGTTTTCTGGACAGACTTCGCGGACTGCTAGAACGGAGGCCGGAATGAGCGAATGGGTCAGGCCGGAGCGCCTTCCCCGCCATGTCGCGATCGTCATGGACGGAAACGGCCGCTGGGCGAAACGGCGGCTGCTTCCGCGCGCGATGGGCCACCGCCGTGGCATGGAAGCGATCCGCGGCGTCGTCCGAGAGAGCGGAAGGCTCGGCATTGAGTCGCTGACGCTGTACGCGTTTTCAACGGAAAATTGGAAACGGTCGACGGACGAGGTCGGCGTGCTGATGGGGCTTTTGCTGGAATACCTGAACAAGGAAGTGCGCGAACTCAACGAAGAGAACGTCCGCATCCGCTTTCTTGGTCGGCTGGACGGCATTCCCGCGCAGCAGCGCGAGGCCATGGCGCGCGCGGTGGAGACGACAAAGGCCAACACCGGGCTGACGCTGAACCTCGCGATCAACTATGGCGGGCGCGACGAACTGGCGCGGGCCGCGCGCTCTCTCTGCAGACGCGTGCTGGACGGCAGCCTTTCGGTCGACGCGATTGACGAGGCCGCGATCGCGGGCGCGCTGGACACCGCGGGGCAGCCGGACGTCGACCTGATGATCCGCACCAGCGGCGAGCAGCGGCTCAGCAATTTTCTGCCGTTTCAATCGGCGTACGCGGAGTTTCTTTTTCCGGACACGCTTTGGCCCGACTTTACGCCGGAGGCATACCGGACCGCCTTGTCCGCGTTTGCGGCCCGTGACCGGCGGTTCGGCGGCCGGGGCGGAAAAGAGGAATAAACATGATACAAAGGACGATCACGGGGATTGTCGGCGCGGGCGTGTTGATTCTGGTGATGCTCGTGCGCGGGCTGGTGTTTGACATCGCGATCGCGCTGATCGCGCTGCTTGGCTGCTATGAAATGATGATCGCGTTTCGGAAGGCGGGCTTGAATCCGCCGTTTGTGCCGGTGTTCGGCATGGCGGCCGCGATGCTGCCGGTCTATCTGCTGATCGGGCCGGTCGCGACCTACCTGCTCGCCTGCGCTGCGACGCTCGCGGTCATGCTGCAGATCGCGCTTCGGAAAGAGCCGAAATGGATGGACGCCGCGGCGTCGCTAAATGTGCTGATCAGCGTGCCGATCCCGCTGTCGCTGCTGTATCCGATCATCCGCATCAGGCCGGAAGCGCTCGGCGCGCTGCTGGTGTTTTCGATTTTCGTGATCGCGTTCATCGGCGACACGATGGCGTACTTTGTCGGCGTGATGGCCGGCCGGCACAAGATGGCGCCGGTGCTGTCGCCGAAAAAGACCTGGGAAGGCGCGGCGGCCGGCCTGATGGGCAGCATCGGCGGCGCGATGGTGCTGTGCCTCTCGGGCGCGGGTCTTACAGAGATGCCGCCGCTGTGGCACTTTGCGATCCTCGGGCTGATCGGCGGCGTCGCGGGGCAGCTTGGCGATCTGGCGGCGTCGCTGATCAAGCGGTTTTGCGCCATCAAGGATTTCGGCAGCATTTTTCCGGGTCACGGCGGCATGATGGACCGGTTCGACAGCATCATCTTTGTTTCCTATGTGCTGTTTGGATACTGCTTGGCGACGGGGCTTCTATAGGATGAACGAAAAGATTCGGAACATTGCTGTTTTG
>JAVBOQ010000108.1:0-2672 GCA_031550455.1 Eubacteriales bacterium | reverse complement strand
GAACAAAGAACTGTGCATGAAGTTCCTCGAGTTCCTGACGACTGTCGAATATCAGGTCGCCAACCTCGACACGAACAACCAGATGCCCGCGAACATGAAGGTGCTGGAAGCCAAGGGCGGCGCAGACTATAAAAACGAGAAGTTCGGCGGCCAGAATATCCTGGCGACCTACGACGCCATCTGCCAGAACATTCTGGAGATCGTGCCGGACATCTACACCCGCGACTGCCAGAACATGTTCAGCAAGCACGCCCGCACCGGCATCAAGGAAGGGCTGACGGACGAGCAGATCATCGCAAACTTCAAGAAGGAAGTTGCGGACAAGTACCCGGAACTCAAAGGCCTGTAACCCAAACGGAATTGCGGGAGCGGGCGAAAGCCCGCTCTCTTCGAAAGTTGGAACTGTATGAAGCTACTGCCTTCGTTTTATCAGGTCGGCGGGCCGTCGCTGACGGCGCGCGACGACGCCACGGCATACCTTCTGCCCTGCGGAGACGCGCTGACGCTGATCGACTGCGGCACGCCGGAAGGCTATCCGGCGCTTGTTGCCAACATACGGAAAAGCGGCTTTGACCCGGCGCGGGTGACGCGCATTCTGGGCACCCACGGCCACTTTGACCATGTCGGCGCGGCGTCGCTGTTCGCGAGCGATTTCGGCACGGCGCTGCTGCTCAACGGCGCGGACAGGGAGCAGGTCGAAACCGGCGACCCGGTGAAGACCACCGCGTCGCTTTTGTACGGCAAGGAATTCCCGCCGGCCAAAGTGCACGCTGCGCTCGCGGACGGCGACGCGTTTGAAACCGACGCGGGCATGCTTTCCGTGCTGCACACGCCGGGGCACAGCATGGGATCCTGCTGTTTCGCGCTCAGCCACAGATGCGGGCAGGAAGTACTGATCGCCGGGGACACGCTGCACGGCGGATTCAGCCCGCTGATCGGCTCCGATGAAGCGATATGGAAAACCAGCCTGCAAAGGCTTTGCGCGATGCATTTCGACAGCTACACGATGGGCCATTGCGCGCCGGTGCTGTTCTGCGACGCCGACAGGCGGCTTGACTGCCTGCGCAGGTCGTTCGCGAATTACTACAATCCGTGGTTCAAAAACTTTTTCGAAGAGTATACCTACTGATTGGACGGGGAATTCGCGGTTTGCGGGTCCCCGCTCCGTTTGTTTCACCGGAACAGCACGCGGGAATAAATCGACAGGATGGATTTGATATGAAAAAGCAGATTCAAACCTTCGGCTTTTTACCGGTTATGCCGGTATCCATCATTGGCACCCAAGTCGACGGGCGAGTTAATTTTGCGCCCCACGGGCAGATTGCCGCCGCCACCGCCGAGCCGCCCGTGATCTACACGTCGGTCGTCCACACGCACAAGACCGCGCGGAACATCCTGCAAACCAGGCGCTTCAGCGTCAACATCCCGTCGGCAGACCTGTTGGAGCAAGTGCGCATCTCCGGTAACCTGTCCGGCGCGGACGCGGATAAGTCCGCGCTGTTTGAGACGTTTGAGGCGGACGGCGTGCCGATGATCCAGGGCTGTGCCGTTTGCTTCGCGTGCGAGGTGATTCAACACACCGAGCTTAACGGCTTTGATGTCTTTCTGGCGCGGGTGACGGCGACCTACGCGGAGGAATCGTGTCTCGAGAACGGCTGGCCCGTCCCAAGCCGTGTGAACCCGCTGCTGTGCGGCATCGACGGGAAGTTCTGGACAGTCGGCGAGGAACGGATTCCGCAGCCGCGCTGCCAAAGCTGCGGGTTGCCTTTCGACGCGGATCACAGGGAATTCATCGCCCGGGAAAAAGACGGAAAAGACAGCGTCTACTGCACCTATTGCTATGAAGACGGCGTGTTTCGCAATCCCGGCGCCACAGTCGCCGACATGGTCGAGACGGGCGTGCCGCATCTGGCGCGGAAGATCGGCGAAGAGGCCGCGAGAACACAACTGCGCTTGCTGGTGCCCTCTTTGGCGCGCTGGTCAAGAAAAGAATAATACCAATTCGCTATACTTCAAGCGTTTCCAGCCGCGCCCGAATTTCCGCAAGCGGCCGCTCGTGGTTCGCGCAGATTTTGTCCAATGTCAACCCGTACGCCGTCTCCGCGCGCAGCAGATTCTCTTCAAGCGCGGACCATTTCGCACCCCGCCGCTCTGCCGGGCCCGTGGGCTCGGCGTGTTCCGGCGGGGATTCGCTGTCCATGCCATAAGCCTCTTCCGCCGAAACGCCCCGGCACACCGCGGTGAACTGCCGCGCGTACAGCCGGTCTTTGGTTTCGCCGACACCGTTGATTTTGCGAAACGCCTCGCGGGTGGCCGGGCGCTTCGCCGCCATTTCGGAGAGCGCCGCGTCCGAAAAGACCACATACGCGGGCACGCGTTTTTGCGTGGCGATGAGGGTTCGGAGCGCTTTTAGCGAAGCCAGCATCTGCGCGTTTTGCGGATCGCCGGAGGCTGCTGGCCTCTTTACCGCGCCGCCGCGCGGCGCTACGCTGACAGGAGCATCCCGACGTACCCCGAGGCAAGCGGAGCAGTTGCCGCACCTGTCCGGCTCGCTTTCACCTAAATACTGCAAAATAAACTGACGCTTGCAGCCTTCCGACTCGCAATAGCGAACCAGGTCGCTCAGCCGCTGGTACTCCGTCCGGCGCATGGCGCGTATTTCGGCTGCCGTC
>JAVBOQ010000021.1:0-2546 GCA_031550455.1 Eubacteriales bacterium | reverse complement strand
ATGTGCAGAGCGGCGAACCGATGGGAAAAGCCGGCGCGTACGGCATTCAGGGCATGGCGGGCATGTTCATCGACCGCGTCGAAGGCTGCCCGCATAACGTCATGGGTCTTCCGCTCGCGGCGACGTATCGAATGTTGACAGTTTGAGGGTGAACCTGCATGGGCTTTTTTTCACCGGAGATTGGCATAGATTTGGGGACGAACAACGTTCTTTTTTATGTAGTCGGTCGCGGGATCGTTTTGCGCGAGTCGGCGCTGGTCGTCACGCGCGGCGATACGAACCGCGAGGTCAGCGCGGTCGGCGAGGACGCGCGCGTGATGCTCGGGCGGATGCCGGCCGGATTTGTCGCCGTGCAGCCGATCCGGGAGGGCGTCATCGCGGACTTTGACATGACCGAAGTGATGCTGCGCTCGTTCATCCGCCGCTCGATTGGCGTTAACTTCATCGGCCGGCCGCGGATGGTGCTCAGCGTGCCTTCCGAAATCACGGCGATGGAGCGGCGCGCGGTCGAAGAAGCGATTCAGCACGCAGGCGGACGGCTCGCGCACGTCGTCGACGGCGCGATCGCGGCCGCGATCGGATGCGGACTGCCGGTCTATGACCCGGTGGGCAGTATGATCGTCGACATCGGCGGCGGCACGACCGAGGTCGCCGTGATCTCGATGGGGCATCTGGTGGTCAGCAAATCGCTGCGTGTCGCGGGCAACGCGATGGACAGCGCGATCATCGCGTTTTTGAAGCGGGAGAAGAACATGCTGATCGGCGACCGCTCCGGCGAGGACATCAAGATTGACCTTGGCAGCGCGATGCCGCCCGCCGAGCCGCAGCGCGCGATGGTGCGCGGCCGCGACCTGGTGACGGGCCTGCCGCAGACCGCTGAAATCGACAGCGATCAGGTGCACGAGGCGCTGCAGGAGCCGCTGCGCGAGATCCTGTCCGCGATCATCTGGGTGCTTGAGCGGACGCCGCCGGAGCTCGGCGCGGACGTCGTCCGCACCGGCATCCACCTGACCGGCGGGTGCTCGCAGCTTCCGGGCCTTGACCAGTACATCGCCGCGGAGACGGGCATCTCGGTGCAGGTCGCGCGAAACCCGATGGACTGCACCGTTCTGGGCACCGGCTACCTGGCCGGTAACCTGGAACTGCTCAGCCGCATCGGCAAGAATCACCCGCTGACCGAGTAACGCAGGCATCAACGGAGGGAACATGCGCAAAGAAAAGCGCAAATGGCCAAAATACGCGGCAATGGCGCTGACGATCGTGCTTTTGACAGGCTCGGTCGCGCTTGTGCTGTTGGAAAACCTGATGCCTGACCAAACGTATATTCCCAACGCGATCGTGAAGATCCCTTCGACGGTCGTTTCCGCGATGCTCAAGCCGCTGCAGGGCGCGTTCTCCTGGGCGTCGCACGGCGTTTTGAACTATCTGGAGCGGCGGAAGCTCCAAATGAACATTGAAATCGAATACAACAGGGTGCTCGCGGAGAACAACGACTACGCGTACAAAGCGATGCGCAACGAGGAACTGGTGGCGGAAAACGAAAGTTTGCGAAATCTTTGGAAACGCAGCCAGGAGATCCCGGAAATGGATCCGATTTTGGCCTACGTGACCGCGCGTGAAACGGGAAGCTGGTTTCAAACGTTTACCGTGGACGTGGGCGAAAACGACGGCGTTGAGATAAACATGGCGGTCATCAACACGGACGGCCTTGTCGGTTACATCACCGCAGTACACGAAACGTCTTCCGAGGTCATTTCGATCATCGACAGCCGCGCGCGCGTCGCGGGCGTCATCCAAAGCACACGCGACGAGGGATCCGTGCGCGGCGCGCTCGGCCTTGGCGAAGAAACGGTTTGCCGCATGTACAACCTGCAGTCGGACGTCGTGCCGCGCCCGAACGACATCGTCGTCACCAGCGGCCAGGGCACCAACCCGCTGCCCAAGGGCTTAAGAATCGGCGTCATCCGCGAGAGCACGCGATATGTCGACGAGAACAAGCGGTTCGTCATCATCGAGCCGGCCGTCGATTTCCAGCACATCGAACAGGTGCTGGTGCTGCGGTACGAAGCGCCGCCCGAGCAGAGCGGCGCGGCCGATCCGCAGGCGCACGCCACGCCGATTCCGCTGGACACGCCGCGGCCGTACCCGAGCATCGGTGAGCAGATCAACGACCCGAACCTGGGCCGCGTCACGGCGCCGCCGCGCCCGACGCGCGTGACGATCGACCTGGGCAACCCGGATCCGACGCAGACGCCGAATCCGGAACTGGACGAAGAACTGCGGCAGGAACTTGAAATGTTCGGCGACGGAACGTCGGACGAGACGGAAGCGGAAGGCGAGGGCGCGCCGTAATGCGAAAAGCGATCCGCGTCACCGTCGCCGTGCTCCTTGCGTACCTGCTGCAGGCGACTGCGCTGCCCTACCTCAAGATCAACGGCGTGATGCTGGATCTTGTGTCGGTCACGCTGTTTACGATCGGGTACGCGCTGGGCCTGTACGCTGGCCTGTCCGCCGGGCTCCTCGCCGCGTTGATCATGGAAACCTCG
>JAVBOQ010000253.1:0-8189 GCA_031550455.1 Eubacteriales bacterium | reverse complement strand
GGGCAGCGCGGCGCGCTCCTCGACCGGCATCTCCGCGAGCCGCCGGGCAAGCTCCTCAACCGCGCTTTTTTTCAGGATATGCCCGTCGAGGGCGTCGCCGTCGGCCGCGCTCAGCCGCATGTCGACCGCCGCGAGGCAGACGGCGGTTCCGCCGACGCAATACCATTGGAGTTGGCTGACCGGCAACTCGACACGCGCCCATTCCGCGCCGATTCGCGCGCGCGCCGCCGAAAGGGCTTTGTCAAACGCGCCGCCCGAAATGTCCGGCGTCTCCGCGAGCAGACGCACCGCGCCGGCCTGCGCGCTGACCGCCGCGAACGGAAAATTGCCGCCGCCGACCGCGATCTCGGTCGACCCGCCGCCAATGTCCAACACGCCGCAGCGCGCGCCGCCCGACACGCCGAGAAACGAAAAACGCGCCTCTTCCTCGCCGGTGATGATCTCAAGCGGAACGCTACACATCGTTTCGACGATCTCGCGGAACGCGCAGCTGTTTTGCGCGTCGCGCGCGGCGCTGGTCGCGATCAGGCGGATCTGCTCGCAGCCCTCTTCCCTGGCGATTTCGCAAAAATGTGCAGCGATGCCCGCCGTGCGCAGCATGCTTTCCATGGACAGCATGCCCTGCGCAAGCCCGGCGAACAGCCGCGTCCCCTCGCGGTAGCGCCTGACCGGCATGACCTTCCCTTCGGCAAGCTCGGCGACGAGCATGCGCGTGGAGTTGGATCCGATGCAGATGGCTGCGTGCGGCATGTGTTTGATCCTGCCTATTCTTCCGATTGCGGCGGACTTTCGGTGTTTAACGCGGCCGGGTCGCCGGTCGGCGCGGCCGTTTCCTCAAACATGAACCGGATCTCGCCCGGCCCTAAGTATCCGAACCTCCTGCGCGCCTCCTGTTCGACGTACTCGTCCGTGTTCGAGAATTCAAGCCGCCGCTCGAGCTCCTTTGTCTTGTCCTGCGCGGCGACGACAAGCGCCTGTACCTCGGCCGCCTCCTTATTCAGGCGGCGCACCTGCGCGCTCTGGACGATGTACGCGACGCCAAAAAAAATGGTCAGCGCCGCCAGCACGATCAGCACAAACCGCGGGCGGACATAGACCATTTTGTTCAGGACGGAATCCTTTTTGGGCGGCAGCATGCGGCACCTTCTTCATCGGACGCATTTGCGAATCATATAGTATTCTCCGCCGCGCGTCAGGTTTCCTGCTTGCCTTTTTCAGGCTGCGCGGCGGGTTTTCCAATGGCGCGCGCCGCGAAACGGCCCGCGCCGCGCATGATCCTGCGCAGGCCGGCGGCCCACAAAAGCCCGCCGCAGCAAGCGCCGAGCACCAGGTAAAACCTGAGCCCCGGCGCGCCCGCGAACGCGGCGGCCACAGCGACCAGCGCGGCCGCGACCGTCCAGAACACAAGGTCGATCAACGCGGTCGCGACCGGCCCGGCCTTGAGCAAAGCGCGCAGCAGGCGCAGCAAATCATATGCCACGCCCGCCGCCAAACCAGCGTAGACCGTTGCCAGAAACGTCTGCGCCTGGCCCGCCGAATCAAACATCGTCAGCGGAACACGCGCGAGAGGATGCCGCCCCGCTTTTGCGACGGAGCGTCGCCGTACTCAATGCCGGCGATTCTCCCTTCCACGGTCAGCTTGCCCTCGTCAAGGTTCAAGTGCGAAATATGCAACCCCTCGCCCACCAGAGAAATATCCCCTTCCTCGGTGAGCATGATGACCTCCTGCTCGTTGAAACTCGCCACGTCCTTCACGCCCGTCAGCACCGCGCGCTTCCGGTCGTCCATCACGACGGTGTGCGACAGAGGCGGCGGACGTTTGCCCTCGGCGGCATCCTTGACCATTTCCGCGTCCCTCCTTTCCGCTCGCCTTTCAAAAAGAGGATATGCGGTTCGCTATGCGGTTTATGAGCCGGAGCGAAACGGATTTGGTATCGGCACGCGGAAATCCGTCGGAACCGGTATCACCGCATCGTCATTTCGCCCGCATCGCGCGCTTCTTGAATCGTCTCGTGCAGCGCCGCGAACAGCTCGTCATACTTCAGGCAGGTTCCGCTGACGCGCATGCCGCCGACGCGCATCGACACCGGGATTTTTTGCCCGTTACACTCGATCCCGCCTCCGTTTTTCATCAAAACGCGCCGCGCCAGCGCCTCCGCTCCGGACGCCTCCGAAAGCCCGGTCATCAGCGCGAACTCGTCACCGCCGATCCGCAGCAGCAACATGTTGTCGTCCGCCTCGCGGTCAATCCGCCTGAGGCACTCGACAATCGCCAGATCGCCCGCCTTGTCGCCGATCCCGTTGATCTCCGTCATCCCCACAATGTCAAAACACAGCACATAGCAGCCCCGCATGTCGCGGAGCGCCTCGTACAGCTCCGATATATCCACCTTCCGCCTTGGCATGTCGTTCCTTCCCTCCTCCATGTCCGTAACCCTTGGGAAAAGCCCCGAAAACCGCCACTCGCGCCGGAACGCGGTCGGCGTGACGCCCCACCGCCTGCGAAACGCGCGCGCGAACACCTCGGGCGACCGGTACTGGAACCTGAGCGCGACGTCGAGAACGCGCTCGCCGGACGACAACAGCGCTTTCGCGGCCATCGTCACGCGGCGGCGGTCGACATAGTCCATCACGCCGGTGTGAAGCGCGTAGCGGAACACCTTTTGCAGCGCCGAAACCGAGCAGAAGCACGACCGCGCGATCGCCTCCTGTGTAACCGGCTCCGTCAGGTTGTCCTCGATGAACCGCAGCGCCTCTAAAAGCGCGATGAACTTTCGCATCCGCTTCCCTCCCGACCGGCAACAGTATATCGCGTGGCCGTGGTGATTGTCTTGATGATTCGCACAAGATTCAGGGCGATTTCATTTAAAATGAAATCGCCCTGGCGCAGGATTGCGTGAACGCGGAAAACCGATTATACTGTCCACCATCGCTGTTTTCCGGAGGCATCACGAATGAAATCATGGAGAGACACCGTCAGGGCGGCCTTCCCGCGCACGGTCCCTGTCATGACCGGGTACCTGTTTCTCGGCGCGGCATTTGGGATCCTGCTTGCCAGCCGCGGATACGGCGCGCCGTACGCGCTGCTGATGAGCCTTTGCATCTACGCCGGGTCGATGCAGTTCGTCGCGGTCGGGCTGCTGTCCGGCGGCTTCGCGCCGGTCGAGGCGCTGCTGCTGACGCTGATGGTGAACGCGCGCCACCTGTTCTACGGCGTCGCGATGCTCGCGAAATTCCGCGATTTCGGCAGGGCAAAGGCGTACATGATCTTCGCGCTGACCGACGAGACGTTTTCGCTGCTGACAGCGTCCGAACCGCCGGAAGGCGTCGACCCGAAGCGGTATTCGCTTTCGGTCGCCGCGCTCGACCACCTGTACTGGGTGACCGGCTCGGTCGCGGGCGCGCTGCTCGGTTCGGCGGTCGCGTTTGACACCAAGGGCATCGAATTTGTCATGACCGCGCTGTTCGTCGTCATCTTCCTTAGCCAGTGGCAAACGAAAAAAGGCCGCGTCCCGTCGCTGATCGGCGTCGCGGCGGCCGCGGCCTGCCTGCTGATATTCGGAAAGCAGTGGTTCATCCTGCCGACAATGGCGGTGATGGTCGCCGCGCTGACGGTCGCGCGCGGGCGGCTCGAGAGGAGGCGGCAGCCATGACTACGGCCCAGGCGCTGATCACCATCGGCATCGTCGCGCTGGCGACGCTCTTGCTGCGCGCGCTGCCGTTCCTCGCGTTCCCGGCGGACAGGCCGCTGCCGAAGTACGTCGCGTACCTCGGCGACGCGCTGCCGTACGCCATCATCGGGATGCTCGTCGTGTATTGCCTGAAGGATGTTTCACCGGCCGTATCACCGTATGGCGCGCCGGAAGCGCTCGGCGTGCTGGCCGTGGCGGGCCTGTACCTGTGGAGAAAGAACACGCTGCTGGCGATCGCGGCCGGAACCGCAGTTTACATGCTTTTCGTGCAGTTGATCTGGCGGTAACCGAACATCCGGATGCACGACGCGGCATACAGGCGCGTACGCAGGGCGGTTTTATTTGGAATTAAGAAGTGATCACTCCCGGAGCTCGAGGCGTGTGAACGCCTCGAATGCAATCATTTTCGGCGACATGCGCGCCGAAAATGGGCAGATTCCATAGCCATCCCGCTGGATGGCGGCGGAATCTGCGCCCGGTCCCGGCGCCGCCCGGAAATCTCACAAGATTTCAGGCGCCGTCCCCGCTCCTGTCGGCGATTTCATTGCAAATGAAATCGCCCTGGCGCGTGCACACCGTTTGTTGACGGCCTCAGGCGCATATGCTATAATTTTGTAATAGATAAAAAACAGAAAGGAACACCGTTCTCCGGCCAAGCGCGCGGATGAAAAGAAACAGACGATACGGTCACCGGTTTGCCGGAGACAAAATGCGGTATGATAGCGTATGAAAATGACAATCAGGCAGTTCACGCGTGTATGGCGCACGAGGACAGCCGCGCTGCTGGCGGCGGTCCTGTTCCTGTCGCTGCCCTGCGGCGCGCTCGCCGAACCTGCTTCCGCGGACCGTGAAGCGGACGGCTTTCGCTACGCGATCAACCCGGACGGAGAAACCGTTACCATTACGTGTGTTAACGCAGATACACCGCGCGCGGACGTTCCCGCAACGCTCGGCGGCCTTCGGGTGACCGCCATCGGCGATTACGCCTTTGACATGTGCTTTTCCCTGGAACAGATCACCCTTCCGGACACGGTAACCGATATCAGCGCGTACGCCTTTTGCGTGAAACCAGGCGAGCATGGCATGTTGTCGTTGGAACTGCTCGCCTCCATTGAGGTCGCGGCCGACAACCCGGTCTACGCCTCGCGGGACGGCGTGTTGTTTGACCAGCGCGCCAATGCGCTCCACACCTATCCCTCCGGCAAACAGGGCGACGCGTACCAAGTGCCGGACGGCATTGCGGCCATCGGCGCGAACGCGTTCACAGGGAGCTATGCGCTGCGGGTCGCGCTGCCGGAATCGCTCACCGAAATCGGCGACAACGCGTTTTACGCAAGCGGCCTGTCGGAAATAACCATTCCCGCGGGCGTCGCGCGCATCGGTCCCGGCGCTCTTTCCTACAACAGCCTTTCCGCAATCGGAGTCGATCCGGGAAACCCCGCTTACGAAGCGCGGGACGGCGTGCTGTTTGACAGGAACGAAAACATACTGCACACCTATCCGATCGCGCGGGCGGATGCTGCCTACGCGGTACCGGAAGGCGTTACGTACATTGCCGAGCGGGCGTTTATGGGGTGCCGCACGCTGAAGCGGGTCACGCTGCCAGATTCGCTTCGCGCGATCGGAGACAGCGCGTTCCGGTCCTGCGGATCGCTGGAAGCAATCGGTCTGCCGGACGGGCTGCTGGAAATCGGCGGCCACGCGTTCGCGAGCTGCTACGGCCTGACAGTGGTCGCGATACCGGAAAGCGCAACGTACATCGGCGACAGCGCGTTCTGTTATGCGTCGTCTCTCGCGGCCATAGAGGTGGATCCCGACAATCCTATCTACGCTTCGCCGGACGGCGTACTGATCGACCGGCACGACCATATTCTGCACACATACCCGTGCGCCAGGGAAGACGAAGCATACGCGGTGCCGGACGGCATTGACGTCATCGCGGACAACGCGTTCAACGGCAACGAATACATCGTCCGGATCTCCATGCCGGACACGGTGACCGCCATCGGCGAATCCGCGTTTGAGGGATGCTCCGCGCTGGAAGAAGTCACGCTCTCGGAATCGCTGACCGAGATCGGCGAGTGGGCATTCTGGTTCTGCTTCTCGCTGGAGGAAATGACCCTGCCTGTTTCGCTGGCCAAAATCGGCGAGCACGTGTTCGACATGACCACAATTTATGTACACGAAGGTTCCTATGCGGAGCGGTACGCGGAAGAAAACGAAATGGTCTATTACGAAGTAATCGAGGAGGAGTAGCGGAAAGCGCCGCAACAAAGGCGCATTTTCACAAGAAAAGCGTTCGCAAATCAAGGAGGCGCGACGAAACGCCGGAACCAATTGGCTCCGGCGTTTCTCCGCTTGCCGCCGCTTGCCAATGCGTGTACAATTGAAGCGCAAGAAGACCTATCATAACAAAGGGCGGGATGCGGATGAAAACCTTCTCTGTCAATTCCGGTTTCCTGTACGCCTTGGCCGGCATCGTCGTCGCGTTCATTCTGCTGCAATCCGGATTTTTCCTCTTTCGGGCGCTGCGCCGCGCGAAAGCGCTCGGCATCGCCGCGCCGGTGCTTCGAAAGACGGTCGCGTCGAGCGCGCTGTTCACCGTCGCGCCTGCGGTTTCGATCCTGCTGGGCGTGATCGCGCTGTCGAAGTTTCTCGGGCTGCCGCTGCCCTGGATACGCCTCAGCGTGCTCGGCGCGGTGACGTACGAGCTGCCCGCCGCGACGACCACGGCGAACGCGATCGGCATCGCCACCAGCGCGCCGGTCACCGACCCGCGGGCGTTCTCGGCGATCGCGTGGGTCATGACGCTCGGCATCATCCCCGGCATCTTCGTGATCCTGTTCGCGCTCAAAAAGATCCAGGGCGGCATCGTCCGGCTGAAGTCGAGGGACGAAAAGTGGGGCGACACATTCCTCACCTGCATGTTCCTCGGCATGATCTCGACGTTCTTGGGCTACCTGTTCGCGGACATCCGCCAGGGCGCCGCCGGGTGGATCCCGGTGTTCGTGGCGCTGTGCTCGGCAGCCGTGATGGGCGTGATGGGCATTCTGATCAAGGTGTGCAAGTGGCAGTGGCTCGAACAGTACGCGCTGCCGATCAGCATGCTCGGCGCGATGGCGCTGTCGATTCCGATCACCCGGTGGATCGGCTGAGGAGGGGCGAAAAATGAAACGGGATTATCAGGACAGCGTGCATTTCTACGGGCGGATCTGGACCGCGCTGGGCATCCTCGTGATGCTGACTGTGCCTTTTGCAATCTGCGTGTACTACGACGCGTGGCCCGAGATGACGCATGTGTTCAAGGGGCTGCTCGGCGTCGCGCCGATTTTTTGGACGGTCGGCATCATCGAGGTGTTCACGTTCACGCCGATGCTCGGCGCGGGCGGGTCGTACCTCGGGTTCATCACCGGCAACCTGACGAACCTCAAAGTGCCCTGCGCGTTAAACGCGATGGAGGCCGCGAAGGCGAAGCCCGGCACCGAGGCGGGCGAGGTCATTTCGACGATTGCGATCGCGGTGTCGGCGATTGTCACGACGGTGATCATCGCGCTCGGCGTGCTGCTGCTGTCCACGCTGCAACCGATTTTGGAATCCCCGGCGCTCGCGCCAGCGTTTGACAACATCCTGCCCGCGCTGTTCGGCGCGCTGGCGGTCGTCTATGTATCGAAAAACTGGAAGCTCTCGGTCGCGCCGCTGCTGTTCATGCTGGCACTGTTCATCGCCGTGCCGAGCCTTTCCGGGTCGGTCGGCGTGCTCGTGCCGGTCGGCGCGCTGATCGCGATCGGCGCGGGCCGCCTTTTGTACAAGGGAGGCAGGCTGTGACCGCGCTTTGGGTTTTGCTCGCGCTGCTTATCGGGTTCATCGCCGCGCTGCTGATCCGCACGGCGCTGTTTCGGCCCAAGGCGGAGCCTCAGGCGGGCGGCGGGCCGGTCGCAGTCGACGAGGCGGGCGTCGCCGAGCGGATGCGGGCGATGATCCGCGTCAAAACGGTGTCGAGCGCAGACAAGGCGCTCGAGGACCCCGCCGCGTTCGACGCGTTCCCGAAGCTGCTGGAGACGCTCTACCCGAAGGTACACGAATGCTGTCTGCGCGAAAGAATCGGCGACCGTGGGCTTTTGTACCTGTGGAAGGGCCGCGCGGCGGGCGATCCCGCGGTGCTGATGGCGCACTACGACGTCGTACCGGCCGAGGCCGCGCTGTGGCGAAAGCCGCCGTTTGACGCCGTGCTGGAAAACGGCGTGATCTGGGGCCGCGGAACGCTCGACACCAAGGGAACGCTGCTGTCCATACTCGAGGCTGCCGAGGCGCTGATCGCCGAAGGGTTCATGCCCGCGACGGACGTCTATTTCGCGTTCGGCGGCGACGAGGAGATCGCGGGCGGCGGCGCGCCCGGCATCGTCGCGGCGCTTTCGAAGCGCGGCGTCCGGCCCGCGTTCGTGCTCGACGAGGGCGGCGCGGTCGTCGACGCCCCGCTGTCGTTCGTGCAGGGCCGTG
>JAVBOQ010000277.1:0-3195 GCA_031550455.1 Eubacteriales bacterium | reverse complement strand
CACGGCGAACGCCTCGCTGTCCAGAAAGTCAATGCGTTCGCAGCTATGCTGCAGGATATGCCGCGACAAGATCGGCCCGGGCCGCGTCGCGAATACCGCCGCGCCGGGCGGCAGCAGCGCGCAGACTTTTTCCATCGGCAGCTTACCGGCCGACAACGGCGCCGGCGCCAAGCCGTCCGTCTCCGCGACCGGAAACGGCAGCACGGCGATGCCGCACGGTTCCGCCTGCTCCAACGTCAGTTCGCCGTGCCCGACAAGCTGCGCCTCGTGTCCTTTCGCGCGCGCAAGCGTCGCCAGGTGCTTGTTTCGCGCGTCGCCTCCGATGATCAGTAACCGCATGTCGATCGCCTCCATGCTACAGTATGCGACCGCGCGGGCCGGGGTGAGTTGCGGGGCAAACGCATGCACCGCGGTTCATGCTTCGTGCATTGATGCCAATTGTAGGAAAATCAATGTTTACAAAACATTTGGGATATGATAAAATCATCGTTGGCGCATTACCGATCGCCCAGTTTCTCGCTGTCTCCGGCGGCTACCTGGCTTTCGGCGGATGCTATTTAGCCCCTTTGCGGGCATAAGGAGGATTCCCATGGACAAGGAACGCAAGCTGGCAATCATCGATCAGTACAAGCGGCACGAAGGCGACACCGGCTCGCCCGAGGTGCAGGTCGCGCTGCTCACGGACCGCATCAACCAGCTCAACGAGCACCTGCAGTCCCACAAAAAGGACCACCACTCGCGCCGCGGCCTTCTGCTGATGGTCGGTCAGCGCCGCAACATGCTCAACTACCTGAAGTCCACAGACATCGAGCGCTACCGCACGCTCGTCGCCGCGTTGAACCTGCGCAAGTAAAGATTGGAGTAAGGAATGGAACAGAAAGTATACCAGATGGAACTCGGCGGCGCGACGCTGTCGCTGGAGTTCGGCAAGTACGCGCAGCAGGCGGGCGGCTCGGTGGTCGTGCGCTGCGGCGACACGGTGGTGCTCGTCTGCGCGACGATGTCCGAAAAAGCGCGCGAAGGGATCGACTTTTTCCCGCTTTCGTGCGACTTTGAAGAGAAGCTGTATTCGGTCGGCCGCATCCCGGGCGGGTTCATCAAGCGCGAAGGCCGCCCGACCGAGCGCGCCACGCTGACCAGCCGCCTGATCGACCGGCCGCTGCGCCCGCTGTTTCCCAAGGGCATGCGCAACGACGTGCACGTCGTCGCGACGGTGCTGTCGGTCGACACGAACATCCCGCCGGACGTCCTCGCGATGATCGGCTCGTCCGCGGCGCTGATGGTCTCCGATATCCCGTTCGCCGGCCCGACCGGCGCGGTTTCGATCGGTCTGATCGACGGCGCGTTCATCGTCACGCCGAGCGATGCGCAGCGCGAGCGGAGCAGCCTACACCTGACTGTCGCCGGCACGAAGGACGCGGTCATGATGGTCGAGGCGGGCGCGAACGAAGTCTCCGAAGAAACCATGCTGCAGGCGATCCTGCTGGCCCACGAGGAAATCAAGCGCATCGTCGCGCTGCAGGAGACGATCGCGAAGGAAATCGGCAAAGAAAAGTCTCCGGTCGTCATGCAACTGACCGGCGAGGATATCACCGCCGCCGTCCGCGCGTTTGCCCTGGAAAAGAGCAAATGGGTGTTTGACACGTTCGTTCGCGCCGAGCGCCAGGTGCGCGAGGAGCAGGTCAAGAACGAGACGCTCGAACACTTCGCCGAGATTTTCCCGGGCCGCGCCCAGGAGATCGCGGACGCGCTGTATTACCTCAACAAAGAAATCATGCGCGCGCGCATCCTGACGGAAGGCGTGCGTCCGGACGGCCGCAAGCTGACCGAAGTGCGCCCGATCTGGTCCGAGGTCAGCGTGCTGCCGCGCCCGCACGGTTCCGCCGTGTTCACCAGAGGCGAGACGCGGGTCATGACGATCGCGACGCTCGGCGCGATGGGCGACGTGCAGATTCTCGACGGCATCGCGCCCGAAGAATCCAAGCGCTACATGCATCACTATAACTTCCCGGCGTTCTCCACCGGCGAAGCGGGCCGCTCCCGCTCCCCGGGACGCCGCGAAATCGGCCACGGCGCCCTCGCGGAGCGCGCGCTGCTGCCGATGATCCCGGGCGAAGAAGACTTCCCGTACGCGATCCGGCTGGTCAGCGAAGTGCTCAGCTCCAACGGCTCAACGTCGCAGGCCTCCGTCTGCGGCTCGACATTGGCGCTGATGGACGCGGGCGTGCCGATCAAGGCGCCGGTCGCGGGCGTCGCGATGGGCCTGATCAAGGACGCCAACTCGCAAAACGTCGCGGTGCTGACCGACATCCAGGGGCTTGAGGATTTCCTCGGCGACATGGATTTCAAGGTCGCGGGCACGATGAACGGCATCACGGCGATCCAGATGGACATCAAGATCAAGGGCATCGACGAGCCGATTCTGCGCCAGGCGCTGCAGCAGGCGCTCGCGGGCCGGTTGCACATCCTCAGCAAAATGCTTGAGGCGCTGCCGCAGCCGCGCACCGAAATGTCGGCGTACGCGCCGAAGATCATCCGGTTCATGATCAACCCGGACAAGATCCGCGAGGTCATTGGCCCGGGCGGCAAGATGATCAACAAGATCATCGCCGACTGCAACGGCGTGAAGATCGATATCGAGGACGACGGCCGCGTGTACATCGCGACGCCGGACGCCGCGGCGGCCGACAAGGCGAAGCGGATCATCGAGGGCATCGCCAAGGACGTGGAGGTCGGCGACGTGTTCATGGGTAAAGTCGTCCGCATCATGCCTTTCGGCGCGTTCGTTGAGTTCGCGCCCGGCAAGGACGGTATGATCCACGTGTCGAAGCTCGCCAATGAGCGCGTTGAAAAGGTCGAAGACGTCGTGAAGATCGGCGACGACCTCGAAGTGCGCGTCATCGAGATTGACTCCCAGGGTCGGATCAACCTCGTCCGCAACGACATCGTATACGACAACAACGAGCCGCCGCGCCGCCCGCCGATGGGCAACCGCAACAGCAGACCGCCGATGCGCCCCAGGCCGCGGATGTAATTGTTCAAACGAAAGAGGACGGATGTGAGTCCGTCCTTTTGCGTGGGCGGGGGACGATGGAAAAGAACGGGAGGGGACGGGGGGGGGGGGGGGCGGCCCCAACCCACCACGCCGGAGGGCGGAGATTAGACGCCACAGAATAAAATGGTGGGAAAGGTGTT
>JAVBOQ010000001.1:0-11367 GCA_031550455.1 Eubacteriales bacterium | reverse complement strand
TCCAGTGATGGTAGCAAAGCCCGATGTACGTGATCTGCTCGGCCTCGCCGCCGGTGTCGATCAGCACCTGCTCGCCGACCTTGACGACGCGGCCCTGCCGGTCGACGCGGGTGTTCATGATCGCCTTCTTGCCGCACCAGCACAGGCTCTGGTCCAGCTCGGAAATGGTGTCCGAAAAGCGCAGAAGCGCGCTGGATCCGGGAAAGAAATTGCCCAAAAAGTCCGTTTTCAGCCCGTAACAGTGAATCTCAAGCGCCTCCGACATGTCGGCCAGCTCGATCACCTGCGCCTCCGACAGGAACTGCGCCTCGTCGATGAACACATGCTGCAAAAAGCCCGGCTTTCGCGTTTCCAGCCACAGGAGCTGCTCGCGGACGCTGTGGTCAGGCGCGAGCACGATGTCCGCGCCGCCTTCCAGGCCGATGCGCGAATGCACGATGTTCACGCCCCGCCGCGTGTCGACCGACGGCTTGACCAGCGCGCAGGAATAGCCCTGCGCCTGATAATTGTATCGTTGCATCAGCAGCATCGCGGTCTTTGACGACCCCATCACGCCGAAATAGAAGCGCAGCAACAGCCTTCACAACCTTCGCGTCAAATGATCCTGTCAAATACCAGCCCGAAAAACAACTGGTCGAGCAGCACCAGCAGGCCGAGCGCCGCTGTGTACAGCCCGAACCAGCGCAGCCCGTGCTTTGTGATCAGTTTCAACATCCACCGGATCGCGGCGTACCCGGTCACGGCCGCGGCCAGCATGCCCAGCAGCACCGCGAACAGCCCGCCTTCGAACACCACGCCTTCGCCCTGGATCGTGTCAACCAAGTCTTTGAATTTGAACACCAGCGACCCGACGATCGCGACCGCGCTCATCATGAACGAGAACTTTGCGGCTGTCTGCCGCGTGACGCCGGACGCGAGGCCGCCGACTATCGTCGACCCGGAGCGCGAGATGCCGGGCACGATCGCGACCGCCTGCATGACGCCCATCGCGAGCGCCTGTTCGATCCGCATGTCCTCGACATCCTGCCGCCGGTGCTTCCCGCCGTTCATCGGGCGGCCCGCCGCGCGCCTTTCCAGCGTGTCGCTTACCAGCAGCAGCGCGGATGTGATCAGGAAGCTGGCGCCCAGAAACCACCCGCCGAACGCCCTGTCAAGCGCGTCGCCGAGCAGCACCGCGGCGATCACCGCGGGCACCGTCGCGACGATCAGCAACCGCAGCGAACGGCTTTGCAGCGGATGGCGCAGCATTTCAAGCCAGTCGCGCCAGAAGATCGCGGCGACGGCGGCCAACGTCCCGACATGCAGCAGGATTTCCAACAGCAGGTTGGTTTCCGGCATGTTCAGCAGCTTTTGCAACAGCACCAGATGCCCGGATGACGAAATCGGCAGAAATTCGGACAGGCCCTGCACGATACCCAACAGAATGGTTTTGAGCACGGTTGCCTCCTTGCGAACGAGATAACTACCACAGTATATCCGATCAGCCGGAAAGGATCAACCGACGCGCGCCGTAAAGAAAGTTTTTTACGGCGCGCACTGTCTTGACATGGTTCAGCCTTCCCGCCGTTCTTTTCGACGAAGCCGACCGTGTTACCGTCCGCCTCGGGCGCTTTCCGCAGCACGGCCTCATAGAAAGCCGCGAGGCGCGGCGCGTCGTCGGTCAGGTTTCATACGCCGCAAAGCTTTATTTCGTTGCCTTCTCCATCGCCCGCCAGTTCGCCTTCATCTCGCGCGCGAGCTTGAGCTGCGTCCTGGCCCTGTCAAGGTTGTGCTCCGGCCTCGCGATGTGGAAATACACGTCGCCGTTGAGGTGATCCGCGAGGAAGCGCACACCGCATTCGAGCGTCATCAGCAGCGCGCCGTACGGCAGCGTCTCGATCTCGAGCGGCCGTAGGCTGCCCTGGCACGCGCCGATGAAGTGGCGGGCGTACGCCTCGTAATGCGGCATCGAAAGCCGCACGAGGTCAAGGTTCTTTTCGTCCTCAGCCGCGGTCGACGCGCCGAAGCGGATCGAGTCGCCAAAATCGTTCGCGCAAAGGCCGGGCATCACCGTGTCGAGGTCGACCACGCACAGCGGCATGCGCGTTTCCATGTCGAACAGCACGTTATTCAGCTTTGTGTCGTTGTGTGTGACGCGCAGCGGCAGTTCGCCCCGGCCGAGCAGATCCATCAGCACGCCGGATTCCGCCTCGTAGCCGAGCGATTCGTCAATCTCGGCGCGCACGGAGGCCGCGCGGCCCGCGGCGTCCTTCGCGATCGCCTCGCGCAGTTGCAAAAACCGGTTCGGCGTGTCATGGAACTTCGGGATCGTCTCGGCCAGCGTCTTCGCCGGGAAATCGGACAACATCCACTGGAACCTGCCGAACGCGTCCGCGCTTTGCGCGAACACCTCCGGCGAGTCGGCGCGCTCCAGGCAAAGGCTGCGCTCGACGAACACATACGCGCGCCATGGGTCGCCGGCCTCGTCCACCCAGTAATCACGGCCGTCGGCCGTCGGAATCAGCGTCAGCACGCGGCGCGGATCGCAGTCCTTTTGGGCCAGATGCCGCGTGACCGCCGCGACGTTTCGCATCAGCGCGGGCACGTCGCGGAAAACGCGCCGGTTGATCTTTTGCAGAATGTACGCGTGCCCGTCTTCCGTGACCAGCCGGTAGGTGACGTTGATGTGCCCGTTTCCATACGGCTCGCAGGACGCGGGCGCGCCGGAAAACCTGAATTGAAACGCGCTTGGCTGCATTGTCTTTTTACCTCTCAAAAGATTTGGCGCAATCGGAGAGGATGTCCGGAATGGCGATGCCCTGCGGACAGCGCGATTCGCAGACGCCGCAGCGGACGCAGTCCGACGCTTTGCCCGCGCCTCGGGTCGCGAACTGGTAGCCGTTTCGGTTCGCGAAGCCGTAAAGCCTGTGTTCGTTCTCGATGCGGAGGATGCGCGGAATCGGGATGTTCACGGGGCATTTTTCGACGCAATAACGGCAGTCGGTGCACGGGATCGTCGGCATGGACGCGATGATCTCCCGGACGCGGCCGATGACCGCGCGATCGGCGTCGGTCAGCGGCTCAAACCGGCCCATCGTGCGCGCGTTGTCTTCCACTTGTTCGAGCGTCGACATGCCGCTGAGCACCGTCACGATGCCGTCCAGCGACGCGGCGAAGCGCATCGCCCAGGCCGCCGGCGTCGCGTCCGGCCGCGCGGCCTTGAGCGCCTCGCGCGCCGGCTCCGGCAGCACCGCGAGCGACCCGCCCTTGACCGGCTCCATGACGATGACCGCGCAGCCGTGCTTCCGTGCCACTTCATAGCAAAGCCGCGACTGCACGCTGTCGCTGTCCCAGTCGGCGTAATTGATCTGGAGCTGCACAAATTCCAGTTCCGGGTGCGCGGCCAGGATGCCGTCGAGCACGTCCGCCTTGTCGTGGAATGAAATGCCGATATGCCGGGCCCGGCCTTCATCCTTGACGCGGCGCAGGAATTCCCACACGCGGTTCGCGTCAAGATCCGGCAACCGGTCCGCCACCACCGCGTGCAGCAGATAGTAATCGAAGTAGCCCGCGCCTGTCCGCTCCAACTGGATCCTGAACAGCCGCTCCGGATCTTCCGGCGTCTTGACTTCCCAGGGCGGCAGCTTCGTCGCCAGCACGAATTTGTCGCGCGGGTAGCGCGCCACGACCGCCTCGCCCGCGATGCTTTCGCACAGGCCGCCGAGGTATCCGTACGCCGCGTCAAAGTATGTGAACCCGGCGCCGATGAACCGGTCGACCATCCGATTGACCTGCTCCACATCGATCGATTTGTCCTCGAGCGTCGGCAGACGCATCAGCCCGAAGCCGAGGCCAAGGTTTGGCAAATTCACTCGCATACGCTTCCTGTTCCTTCCAAGTTTTTCTGTTTATCATACCATACGAGGCGCGTTGATTCAATGCACGGCAATAAATGGGAACATTCGCCATCTTCCGCGCGTCAGTTCAGGAACAAACCGCGCCGCGCGTACAGGGAGTGTTCCACATGAAAAAGCGGATTTTGACGCCGTGGTTTCTCGTGCTGGTGATGGCCTTCACCTTTGCGCGGCCGCCAGCGCTGGCGTCCGGCAGCACAGGGTTCGCCGTGACGAACACATACGCCGTAAACCTGCGCGAAGGGCCGAACGGCGCGCTGATCGAAAAACTGCCGAACGGCCATGACTGCTATGTCTTTGAGGAGCGGCAGGACGCGAAGGGACAGACCTGGTACCGCGTTGCCACCGTCGTCGGGGATTACAACCGGACAGGCTGGGTGCGCGGCGATCTTTTGACGCTGTCGCGCGACGTGTTCACGGGCATCGTCGAGATCGCGGCGGGCGATTTTCACCTTGTCGGCCTCCGCGCGGACGGAACGGTCGTCGCGATGGGCGACTCGGGCAAAGGGTCGTGCGACGTAACCGGCTGGACGGACATCGCTTCGGTCGGCGCGTGTTTTTTGACCTCGATCGGCGTCCGCCGCGACGGAACCGCCGTCAGAACCGGGATTCGCGCCAATTTTGTGACCGAATGGGTCGGGATTGCGTGCGCCAAGGGCTTCGGCGATTTTGCCGTCGGCATCGGCACGGACGGCACGGCGACGTTATCCGAGTACCAAAATGATCCCGGCTTGCCGGAAGGCGAGCATCCGCGCCTGACGAACGTCGCGGACATCGCGATGGCGTTTGAAATGACCGCGTGCCTGTTTCGTGACGGAACGGTCAAAGTGTATCGGGAAACCGTTTCCGGCGACTCGACGCACTACGGCGACACGCCGATCCGCGACGCAGAAAACTGGACGGACATCGTCGGCATCACGGCGGGTCAGTCCTTCCTGCTCGGGCTGAAAAAGGACGGCACGGTCGCCGTCGCGGGCGGCATCGAGGCCGGGACGCTCGACGTGTCCGGCTGGACGGACATCGTCGCCATCGCGTCGTCCGGGTACGGCAAGTACGCGCTCGGCCTCAAAAAGGACGGAACGGTCGTCGCCGCCGGACGCAACGACACGGGCCAGTGCGACGTGTCCGGCTGGCGCGACATCGTCGCGATCGGCGCGGGCGTGAAGTACGCGGTCGGGCTCAAAAGCGACGGAACGGTTGCGTTTGCGGGAGCGTTTGAGTTCATGGGCAGGTGACGGGAGGCTCCGCCCCTTAACCCCGCCTATCGCCTCAGGCAGGCTGAAATTCCGCCCGCCCCTTCCCCCAAGAAGGGATTCTTAAGGGCCAATGGCCCGGAAGCGGGATTCCAAAGGGCAGCGCCCTTTGGCGTCCCTTTCCCCCTTCCTCCCCTCAAACTTCCGCTGGCGTCCTCCCCGCCTTCGTGCTATACTCATCCCCATGACAGACCCTTCCTTTGAATTGGTTGTGATCGGCGCGGGGCACGCGGGCTGTGAGGCCGCGCTGGCCGCCGCGCGCATGGGCATACGGACGCTTTTGCTGACGATGCACTTGGACGCGGTCGCGATGATGCCGTGTAACCCGTCGATCGGCGGAACCGGCAAGGGCCACCTTGTCCGCGAAATCGACGCGCTCGGCGGCGAGATGGCGCTGGCGATCGACGACACGACGCTCCAGTCGAGGATGCTCAACACCGCGAAAGGCCCGGCGGTGCACTCGCTGCGCGCCCAGGCGGACAAGCGCGCCTACAGCCGCCGGATGCTGTCGGCGCTGTTGGCGCAGGAAAATCTTTTGCTGCGCCAGGCCGAGGTCTGCGGCATCCTGACCGAAGGCGGCCGCGTGACCGGCGTTAAAACGATGACCGGCGCGGCGATTTCGTGCCGGGCGGTGATCGTCGCGACCGGCGTGTACTTAAAAAGCCGCGTCATCGTCGGCGAGGCGACATGGCAGGCCGGGCCGCAAGGGCTTTCCGCGTCGCAGTCGCTGTCCGGCGCGCTTACAGACCTCGGGTTCGCGTTGCGCAGGTTCAAGACCGGCACACCGGCGCGCGTCGACGGCCGGACGATCGATTTTTCAAAGACACTGCCGCAGCCGGGCGACGAACCGGTCGTGCCGTTTTCGTTTCTGACCGACCGCCCGATCGAAAACCGGTCGCTGTGCTACATGACATGGACGACCGGGGAAACGCACGCGGTCATCCGGCAAAACCTGCACCGCGCGCCGATGCTGACCGGGCTGATCGAGGGCACGGGCGCGCGCTACTGCCCGTCGATTGAGGACAAGATCGTCCGGTTCGCGGACAAAGAGCGTCACCAGCTATTCCTCGAGCCGGAAGGGCTTTCCACCGACGAGTGGTATGTGCAGGGCATGTCGTCGTCGATGCCGGAAGACGTGCAGCGCGCGATGTACGCGACGGTGCCGGGCCTCGAGCGCGCGAACCTGCTCCGCCTTGCGTACGCGATCGAATACGACTGCATTGACCCGACAAGGCTCCGCCCGTCGCTGGCCGCGAAAGACGTGCCCGGGCTGTATTTCGCCGGGCAGATCAACGGCACGTCCGGCTATGAGGAGGCGGCCGCGCAGGGACTGATCGCCGGGATCAACGCCGCGCTTTCGCTTCGCGATCGCGAACCCGTCGTGTTAACGCGCGACCAGGCGTACATCGGCGTGCTGATCGACGACCTGACGACAAAGGGCACGAACGAGCCGTACCGCATCATGACGTCGCGCGCCGAGTATCGGCTGCTGCTGCGGCAGGACAACGCCGACCTGCGCCTGACCGAGATCGGCTACGCGACAGGCCTCGCGGGCGAAGAAAGGCTGCGCCGCACGGAACAAAAGCGCGGCAGGATCGCGGACGCGGTCGCCCGTGTCGAGGCGCTGCGGCTGACCGCGCTGCTGCGCCGCCCCGAGGTGTCGTTCGGCGACCTGATCGAAAAAGAGCCTTCGCTTGCGGACATTGGCGCGGCCGCGCGGACCGGGGCGGAGATTGAGATCAAGTACGAGGGCTACCTGCGCAAGCAGCAGGCGGCCGTGCGCCGGTTTCAGCAGATCGAAAGCCGAATGCTGCCCGGCGACGCCGATTACCTGAGCCTGCCGGGTCTGCGCATCGAGGCGCGGCAGAAGTTAAACGCGGCGAAGCCGCGATCGCTCGGGCAGGCGGCGCGCATTTCCGGCGTGTCGCCGGCGGACGTCGCCGTGCTGGCCGTCTGGCTGGAAAGAGGCGCGCATGGCGCATGAACGGTGGATGCGCGAGGCGCTCCGCGAGGCCGAGGCCGCGGCTTCCCGCGGCGAGACGCCGGTCGGGGCGGTCGTCGCCAAAAATGATGAGATCGTCGCCCGCGCGGGCAACCGCTGCAAGGCGGACGGCGACCCGACGGCCCACGCCGAGATGCTCGCGATGCGCGAAGCCGCGCGCGGCACGGGCGGGCGAAGGCTCTCCGGCTGCACGCGGTATGTGACGCTCGAGCCATGCCCAAGGTGCGCCGGCGCGATCGCGCTGATGCGGCCGGACGCGGTCATTTTCGGCGCGTATGACGACCGGTTCGGTTGCTGCGGCAGCGTGTACCGGCTGACGGAGGACGCGCGGCTCGGGCTCGGCGTCGTCCCGGCGTACGGCGGGGTGCTGGAAAAAGAGTGCGCCGAGGTGCTGGCGTCCTTTTTCGCGAAAAGGAGGCGAACCTGATGATGACGATCCGCTGCGGCGCGTGCGGCGGCGAGATGCAGGCCGCGGAGGGACGGACGCCGAAACTGTGTCCGTACTGCGGCAAGCCTTTTGACGGGACCGCACCGAAAAACCCGCCCGGCCCGTCGCCGCTCGACGAACGGCTCGCCGCCGAACGCAACCCGAAAAAGAAATACGCGATGATCTGCGCGGCGCTCGACAACGCGCCGGATGATTTCTTCGCGAACCGCGCGCTTCTGTACCATGGCCGTCTGCACGAGCCGATGCACGGCGGCGGGCTGGACTTCTCGATCATCAAGTGCCACCTGCTGAGCGTTTTTGAGACGCCGGAGAAATACAAAAAGGAAGCGCGGGACGCGAAGCTCGACGAGCTCTTGCGCGGCGCGCAGCTTCGAAAAACGATGGCGCTCGCGCCGGACGCGGACGCGTTCTTCGCGGAATACCTCGGCAAACTCGCGTATGAGTACATCGACCTGTTCATCCGCGGCGATTCGGCCAACAGCCGCGTCGCGTTCGGGTTCCTCCGGCCGCCGGACGCGCTGGCGCGCCGCTGCGCGGAGCCGGTCCGGAAGATGCTGCGCGCCGTCGGTGAAACGGACCGCCTCACCGGCGCGGAGCGCGCGCTGCTGCTTTCAGCCCTGCGAGACGGTTATCAAAAGGTGTTCGCCCGGGATCTGGATGACATATAGGACATCCGCAATTTTTCCCCACACGAAAGGAGTACCGCCCATGACCAAACCGCTTGGATTTTCCACCCTGCAGGTGCGCGCGGGCTACGAGCCCGAGAAGACGACCGGCGCATATGTCACGCCGATTTACCAGACCGTCGGGTATCAGTTCGAAAACGTAGACGACGCGGTCGCGCAGTTCAACCTTGAAAAGCCGGGCAGCATCTACACCAGAATCGCCAACCCGACCGTCGCGGCGCTCGAAAAGCGGCTGACCGCGCTGGAGGGCGGTGTGGGCACGGTCTGCTTCTCGTCCGGCATGGCGGCGATTCTCGCGGCGGTGCAAAACCTTGCGGAGAGCGGCAGCGAGATCATCTCGATGTCGAAAATATACGGCGGTACGTTCACGCTGTTCTTCGACCGGATGGCGAAGCGGTACGGCATCGTCTCGCGCAAGGTCGACATGGAGGACATGGACGCGCTGCGAAACGCGATCAACAAAAAGTCGCGCTGCGTTTTCATCGAGACGCTGGGCAACCCGCTGATCAACATCCCGGACATCGAGGCGATCACGAACATCGCGCACGAAAACGGCCTGCCGGTCATCGCGGACAACACGTTCGGTACGCCGTACCTGATCGACCTGAAAAAGTGGGGTGTCGACATCGTCGCGCACTCGCTGACGAAGTACGCGGGCGGCCACGGCAACAGCGTCGGCGGCAGCGTCACCGACTACGGAACGTTCACGTTCAAGGGCAACCCGCGCTTCGCCGAGTTTAACGAGCCGGACGCGTCGTATCACGGGCTGACGTATGCCGACCTCGGCCAGAACGGCTACCTCGCGAAGCTGCGCGCCGGTTTCCTGCGCGACACCGGCGGCTGCCTGTCGCCGTTTAACGCGTTCCTGCTGATGCAGGGTGTCGAGACGCTGAGCCTGCGGATGGACCGCCACTGCGCGAACACGCGGACGATCACGGAATGGCTCGCGGCGCGTCCGGAGGTGGCCTGGGTCAACTACCCGTCGCTGCCCGGCGACGCGTACCACGACCGCGCGAAGAAGTATTTCCCCAAAGGCGCGGGCGGCATCTTCACGTTCGGCGTCAAAGGCGGGCTCGAGGCTGGCAAGCGGTTCATCGCGGCCTTGAAATTGTTCGGGTTCGTCGCCAACGTGTCCGACGTGCGGTCGATGGTCGTTCATCCGGCCAGCACGACGCATTCGCAGCTCTCCGAAGCCGACATGAAGCTCTGCGGCATCGCGCCGGAGATGGTGCGCGTGTCGGTGGGCATCGAGGACGCGGACGACCTGATCGGGGATCTTGAGCAGGCGCTTCGGGCGGCCTGTCCGACCGCGTAACGGGAGGTTTTGATGCTGCACATTCGCTTTGCCGAGCGGGCCGACGCGCCGCTGATCCTGTCGTTCATCCGCGCGCTGGCGGACTATGAAAAGATGGCCGACCAGGTCGTTGCGACCGAAGCGCTTTTGACCGAATGGATCTTCGACAAGGGCGGCGCGGAGGTGCTGATCGGCGAGGCGGACGGCGCGCCGGTGGCGTTCGCGTTGTTTTTCAAGAATTTCTCGACGTTCCTCGGCCGCTCCGGGCTGTACCTGGAGGATCTGTTCGTGCTGCCGGCGCACCGCGGCAAGGGACACGGCACGGCGCTGCTTCGCGAGATGGCGCGCATCGCGGTCGAGCGCGGCTATGGCCGGATGGAATGGTGGTGCCTCGACTGGAACCTGCCCAGCATAGAATTCTACAAGCGGCTCGGCGCGGAGCCGATGACCGAATGGACGACGTACCGGCTGACGGGCGGCACGCTCCGGGCCATGGCGAAGGAGGCGGAACAATGACGCATTACGGGACGGTGACGCTTCAAACGGCGCGGCTGACGCTGCGGCAGATGACCCTGGACGACGCGGAGGCGATGTTTCGGAATTGGGCCAACGACCCGGAGGTCACACAGTACTTATTCTGGGAAACGCACGAGGATGTCGAGGCGTCGCGCGCCGTGCTGTCGACCTGGGTGCCGCGGTATGAGGACACGGGCGTCTACAACTGGGGCATTGTCTTTGAAGGCCAGCTGGTCGGCAACATCGCGGTCGTCGGCGCGTCCGGCCAGGACGATTGGGCTGAGATCGGCTATGTGATCGGCAGGGCGTGGTGGGGGCGCGGCATCATGACCGAAGCGCTGGAAGGCGTGATGCGCTTTCTGTTCGAGGCGGTCGGCGTGCACCGGATCATGCTCAAGCACGACGAGCGGAACCCCGCGTCCGGACGCGTGATGGTCAAAAATGGGTTGACTTATGAAGGCACGATCCGCGAGGGGCACCGCCGCAAGGACGGCACCTGGGCGAACCTGCCGATGTACGGCATCCTGACCGACGAATGGAAGGCGCGGCGGGCTTTATGATAGACAAGATCAAAAAAGTGTACCAAAAGCACGGTCAGATCATCCGCTACCTGGTCATCGGCGGGATCACGACCGGCATCGACCTGCTGGTGTTCGGCGCGCTGTACAGCGGACTCAAGTGGGACTGGACGGTTTCGAAGACCATCGCCACGGTGCTGGCGGTCGCCTTCGCGTTCGCCGGGAACAAATGGGTCGTGTTCCGGTCAGGCGCGCGCGGCGCGAAACCGCTGTTGCGTGAGCTGCTCAGCTTTTGCGTGATGCGCGCGCTGACGTATGTGTTCTCGATCGGATTTTTGCATGTGACGATCGACCTGTGGCAGTGGGCCGGGTTCCTCGCGAACCTGCTGTGCAACGTCGTCGTCATCGCGCTGAATTACGTGTTCAGCAGGTTTTTGATTTTTCAGGGGGGGAAGTAGGCTCGTGGAGGGACGCCAGGAGGCTCCGCCTCCTGGACCTCCGCTTAAGGGCCATTGGCCCTTAAGAACCAGGATGAAGAAACTTCGCAGCGAAGCATGAAAATGGGCAGCGGGTGTCGAAGAACGAAAGGAACGCAAAAGGGCGAAGGGATACAGGCGGATGGAGAGACCCAGACCCCGATTGAGAACCGGCCCATAGGGAGCTTGCGAGGACAGCGATAAGCCGGGCAAACTGCGTGTGATAATCATCAGAATAACAAGCTTCCCAAGCGTTCGCGATTCGTTCAACGAAAGGGGAA
>JAVBOQ010000199.1:0-5537 GCA_031550455.1 Eubacteriales bacterium | reverse complement strand
GCCAGTTCGCGGCGGACTTTTGGCGGGCCAATCTGCTGCTGGCCGCGACCAACCTGGTGCCCGCGCTGCCGCTCGACGGCGGGCGCGCGCTCCGGGCCGCGCTGTCCGGGCGGTTAGGGCGCGCGCGGGCGACGCGGCTGTTTGCCCGCGTCGGAACCTGCATCGGCGCTGCGGTGGCGGCGGTCGGCGTGTGGGCGGCGTCGCGCGGCGTGGTCAACCCGATGCTGTTCCTGACCGGCGCATACCTGATCTACGCCGCGCAGAAGGAAAAGGAATCGCTGGCCGCCGCCTGTTTCACGGCGTTGCACCGGCGTGCGGACAGGCTGCGCGGCGAAGGCGCGCTGCCCGTCCGCTGGGTCGCGGTCGCGCGGGACACGCCGCCGGCAGGGCTCGTCGCGCGCCTTTCGGCCGGTTCCTATTCAGTTTTCATGATGGTGGACGACGATCTCAAGCGGCTTGAGACGATCGACGAAGGCGAGGCGCTTCGCCGGGCGTTACAGAAGAGGATGGGGGAGTGAACCGCGAGGCCGAATCCTCCCCGTTCCTCCTTAAAGCGCACGAACCTCAGTTCATGCGTTTACCAGGCTGCTGCGCGCCTCGCTTTCCCATTCGATCAGCAGCCGCGCCGCTTCCCGGTTGTCGTCACCGATCTCGAACTTATAGCACATGTAACGGCACTTGCGCAGCGTCTCGCCCTGGAGTTCGTATTGGTAGCCGTGCAGGCACTTCGGATTGCAGGCGGCGGGGTCTTCCAGCCATTTGCACTTGGGCCCTTTCATCAGAAACTTGCGGACAGGCTCCGGCAGCGTCCCGACGGAATCCGCGTAGGACGCGATCGAATCGGTGTACAGGTGCAAAAGGACGCGGTCGTCCTGCACAACATAGTTGAGGATCGCCCGCCTCGGCTTTATGCCGGTGTAGGTGACCCGCGTGCCTTTGTCGATCGTTTCCGCCTTGCACTGATACCCGAGCGCTGAAAGCTTCCCGTCGATAGCCTTGACAAAAGCCTCATTTTCTGCCGAAAGCGACGCCCATACGCCCGTAAGTTCCATTCCGTCTCACTCCTTGTCTTTCGTTGATTTCCTGATGCGCATGACCCGCCGGGCGACGGCGGTCAGCGGCCGGTACCAGAAGGATTCGCAGCGCCTTTTGACGTCGCCGAGCCGCGCGCTGATCTCAATATGCTGCGGGCAATGCGATTCGCACTTCCGGCAGCCGACGCAGCGCGACGCGTTTCTTGGATTTGGCGACATCGCGCCGGTGGTCATGAAGTAGCGCATCATGCCGACGCGAAACCCGCGAATATAGGATTCGTTATACGCCGCGAAGCAGCTTGGGATATCGACGCCCTTCGGGCAGGGCATGCAGTACCGGCACGCGGTGCACGGCACGCGGATGGCCTGGTTGATCACGGACACAGCCTTCGCGTACGCGGACAGTTCTTCGCCCGTCAGCGCGCCGGCCTCCGCGCGGCTGGCGATGGCCGCGTTTTCGGAAAGCTGCGCAATTTCGCTCATGCCGGACAGGGCGACGGTCACTTCGGGATGGTTCAGCACCCAGCGTAAGCCCCAGTCCGGCGGCGTGCGGTTCCGGTCGACGCGCGCGAACGCCTCCCTCGCGCCGCCTGGCAGGCCGGTCGCCAGCAATCCGCCGCGCAGCGGCTCCATGACGAACACGGGCAGTCCCTTTGCGGCCGCGTATTGCAGCCCGGCCTTTCCGGCCTGGTTGTTTTCATCCAGATAGTTATATTGGATCATGCAGAAGTCCCACGCGTACGCGTCGATCAGGCCCGCAAACGAGGCGTAGCCGCCGTGGAACGAGAAGCCGATGTTTCGGACGCGTCCGGAAGCCTTTTGCCGGTCGATCCACGCCTCGATGCCGAAACCGCGCAGCCTGTCCCACGCCTCCACGCTGTCGAGCATGTGCATCAGGTAGTAATCGACATGATCCGTGCGGAGGCGAAGCAGCTGCTTTTCAAAGATGCGGTCGATGTCGCCCGCGGACCGGATCAGCGGCGGCGGCAGCTTCGTGGCGATATGGACGCGGTCGCGAAGGCCGGTCGCGGCGAACGCCGCGCCCAACGCCTCTTCCGACCCCGGGTAGATGTACGCCGTGTCAAAATAGTTGATGCCAAGATCCACCGCCGCCTTCACCTGCGCGGCGACCTTTTCACTGTCGATCTGCGCGCCTTTCCTTGGCAGCCGCATGTTGCCGAAGCCAAGCGCGGACAGCCTGTCTCCGTTCTTTGGGTTCACTCTGTATTGCATGGCAAGCTCCTTAAACCGTTTAAACGTCTACCACTGTACGCAAAAACGGCGTTTTGTCAAGAGGCAGGAAAACCGTTTCGCTGTTGCGAACTATTTCGTTGCACCAAGGAGGGTTGACCATGCAAACGCTACTGATACGCCGCGCGCGGTATGTCGTGACCTGCGACGCGGGCGACACGGTCTTTTCGGACGCGAACATCCTCATTGAAAACGGCGTGATCACGTATATCGGCGCCGAAGACAGTCGGGCGGAGCGCGTGATCGACGCGCGCGGCCACATCGCCTACCCGGGGCTGATCAACACGCACCACCATCTGTACCAGACATTTTCGCGAAACCTGCCGGAGGTGCAGCGGATGGAGCTGTTCGACTGGCTGCGTGCGCTTTACCGGATTTGGCGGCATCTTGACGACGAAGTCGTCTACCACGGGACGATCGTCGGCGCGAGCGAGCTGCTCCGGCACGGCTGCACGACGTGTTTCGACCACCACTATGTGTTCCAGCCGGGCGCGTCCGGCGGATATCTGGACGCGCAGTTCGCCGCGGCCGAGGCGCTCGGCATGCGGTGGGTCGCATCGCGCGGCAGCATGAGCAGAAGCGTCAAGGAAGGCGGTCTGCCGCCGGACAGCGTCGTGCAGACCGTCGACGAGATTCTGACGGACTCGCGGCGCGCAGTCGAGGCGTTCCACGACCCGAAGCGGTTCTCGATGCGGCAGGTCGCGCTGGCTCCTTGCTCGCCGTTCAGCGTCAGCGACGATCTGATGCGGGAATCCGCGTCGCTGGCGCGCTCGCTCGGTGTCCGGCTGCACACGCACTTGGCCGAGACCCGCGACGAAGAGGCGTTTGTGCTCGAAAAATACGGCATGCGCCCGCTCGCGCTGATGGAAACGCTCGGCTGGGTCGGGCCGGACGTGTGGTTTGCGCACGGCATCCATTTTGAGGACGATGAGCTGCGCCGCCTCGCCGAGACCGGGACCGGCGTCGCGCACTGCCCCGTGTCCAACATGAAGCTGGCGTCCGGCGTCTGCCGCGTGCCGGATATGCTGGCGCTCGGCGTGCCGGTCGGGCTTGCGGTCGACGGCAGCGCCAGCAACGACGGATCCAACCTGCTCGAGGAGATTCGGGTGGGGTATCTGCTGCACCGGCTGCACGAAAGCGAACGCGCGCCGACGGGCTATGACATGCTGAAAATCGCCACGGCGGGCGGCGCGAGGCTGCTTGGGCGCGACGACATCGGCGCGCTCGCGGTCGGCATGGCGGGCGACCTGTTCCTGATTGACGCGCGGCGGCTTGGGCTGGTCGGCGCGGCGCTGGATCCCAAGTCGCTGCCCGGCACGGTCGGCTGGACGGGCCCGGTGGACTATACGATTGTCGGCGGACGGGTCGTCGTCGAAAACGGCAGGCTGACGCGGATTGATGAAGAAAAAGCGTCGCGCGAAGCCAACGCGGCCCACGCGCGCTATATGGAAAGGGCAGGCGTATGAAGAAACTGTTGTTGTGCGCGTTTGAACCGTTCGGCGGCGAAACTGTCAACCCGGCGCAGCAGGCGGCCGCGCGCGTGCCGGATGCGGTCGGCGATTTTGAAATACACAAAATGACCGTGCCGACGGTGTTCGGAAAGTCCGTCGAGGCGGTCGTGGGGGAGATGGAAAGGATGCGTCCGGACGTTGTGCTGTGCGTCGGGCAGGCGGGCGGCAGGTTTGGGATCAGCGTCGAGCGCGTCGCGATCAACATCGACGACGCGTCCATCCCGGACAACGCCGGGAACCGGCCGGAAGGCGCGCCCATCGCGCCGGACGGCCCCGCCGCGTATTTTTCGAACCTGCCCGTGCGCGCGATGGCGCAGTCGGTCCGTGAACACGGTCTGCCCGCCGACGAGTCCAATACCGCCGGGACGTTCGTCTGCAACCATCTGATGTACGGCGTGCTGCACGCGATCGCGCGAAGCTTTCCCGGCATGCGCGGCGGGTTCATCCATGTGCCGTACGCGCCGGTTCAGGCGGTCGGGCGCAGCGTTCCGTCCATGTCGGTTGACGACATCGCGCGCGCGGTCGCGGCGGCGATTGCGGGGATTTGAAGGGGGAGAGGGGAGGGACGCCAAGGAGGCGCTGAAAACGAAGGGTTTCCAAAGGAACCGGAACCGCCCGCCGCCAGTGGCGGATGAAGGGCGGTGGAGGTTGGTTTCCGCACAGAGCGACGCGTAGCGGCGCGACAATGCGGGAACCTGCTTAGCCCCTTTGGCAGGGCCTGGGACGGAGCCCCAGCGTCTTATCTCGTCCAGCTATCCCGCTTGCCCTATCCGACGACGTCGTACCCCTGATCCTCGATCGCGGCCTTCAACTGGGCCGCGTTCGCCTTCGCGGGGTCAAACGCCGCCTGTACCGTCGCGTTCTCCAGGCTGACGGAGGCTTTCGCGACGCCGGGAACGCCCTCCAGCGCCTTTTGAACCGCCGCGACGCAGTGTTTGCAGGACATGCCCTCAACCTTAAAAACGATCTCTTCCATAACTTTCCCTCCCGAAAATATCATGGTTTCGCTTTGAAACGCTTGAGCCGAAGCGCGTTGGCGACGACCGATACGGAACTGAGCGACATCGCGGCCGCGCCGATCATCGGGCTGAGCAACGGGCCGCCGAACAGGTGCAAAAGCCCCGCCGCGACCGGGATGCCCAGCACGTTGTAGGCGAACGCCCAGAACAGGTTCTGCCGGATGTTGCGGATCGTCGCGCGGCCAAGGCGGATCGCGGTGGCGACGCCGGACAGGTCGCCGCGCATCAGCACGACGCCGGCAGACTCCATCGCCACGTCCGTGCCGGTGCCGATCGCGATGCCGACGTCCGCCTGCGCGAGGGCCGGCGCGTCGTTGATGCCGTCGCCGACCATCGCCACGCGCGCGCCTTCGGCCTGCAACCGCCGCACCTCGTCGGCCTTGCCACCCGGCAGGATATCGCTGAGCACGCGGCCAACGCCGACCTGCGCGGCGATCGCGGCCGCCGTGCGCGCGTTGTCGCCGGTCAGCATCGCGACCGATACGCCAAGCTTGGAAAGCTCCGCGATCGCGCTTGCCGCGCCTTCCTTTATGACGTCCGCGACCGCGATCAGCCCGGCGAACGCGCCGTCCACCGAAAGGTGCATCGGCGTCTTGCCCGCCTCGGCGAGCGCCGCTGCCTCCCTCGCGAGCGCGCCCGTGTCCATGCCGCGCTCCTCCCTCAGCCGCGCGTTGCCAAGCAGCACCGTGCGGCCCGCGACGGTCGCCTCGACCCCGCGTCCC
>JAVBOQ010000289.1:0-6004 GCA_031550455.1 Eubacteriales bacterium | reverse complement strand
GGGGTCCTGCGGGTCATACACCGTGGCCCCCCTCCCCTGCCCTCACACCCCTGGTTCTCTGCCCCTTGGGCCGGCCCCCCCGGGGCCCCCCCCGGCCCCACCCCCGCCCCTTCGCTCTCCCCTACTTCTTCGCCTCCGCCGCGATGGCCGCGTTGATCAACTCATCCGCGCGGGTTTTCATGTTGGTAACGGCGGTCGCCACGTCGTACTTGCCGTACATGGCGGCTTCCATTTCCTCGTACATCACGGTGTAAATCTCGGAGATGGCGTAGTTCTTCCGGCTGGCGCTGGGCTGCAGCTTGGTCTTGTCGATGTTCAGGTAGTTGATGATCGACTCCTCCACAAACGTCCCCTCGGCGCCCTTGAGCAGCGCGGCCACGACGTCCTCCTTGGGCACGCCGTTCCACAGCGGGATGCGGCCGCCGCTGGCGAGCGGGGCCATGCCGCCCTTGATGTACCAGACGACAGCGTCCAGGCACTCCTCGGGGAACTCGGTCTTGGAGCTGACGCAGATCAGGTCGCCCGCGCCGCCCAGGTTCTTGTGGTCGCCGTACGCTTCCATATAGCTCTCGTCGGGCACGGGCATGGGCACGATGGCGGTCGCGAAGTCATGCGGATACGTCTCCAGATCCTTGACGATGCGCATTTGCGAGATGCCAAGCACCATGGCCGACTTGCCCTCCAGGTACACCGACGGCAGCGAGAGGCTCTCGCTCTTCTCATCGGCAAGCATCGGCGCGCTCCCGTCCACGAGCTGCGTATCCACAATCAGTTGCAGCGTCTGGGCGATGACCGGGGCGTCCAGGTTGCTTTCCGTGCACTCCATGTTCTTGTAGATGCCGAAATCATCCAGCGTCGTGGTCAGGAACGCGCGGTTGTAGTCGTAGTTGGTGTTGTAGGACCAGTAGACGCCGTAGACTTTGTCAAGTCCCTCGCCATGGGTCAGAGCCTTCGCAGTCTCGCGGAACTCCGCGTACGTCCAGCCGTCGTAAGGAATCTCGATGCCGGCGGCCTCGAACATGTCCGCGTTGACAAACATGTACATGGTGTTCTCGTACTTGGTCGGGACACCGTAGTAACGACCGTCGATCGTGTAGCCGGACACGTTGGCGACGCCGAGCTCCACCTCCGGATCAAACCCGCGCGCGGTCAGGCCGTCGGTCATGTCCATCAGCAGGCCGCCCTTGACGCGGTTCGTCAGGCGCGACAGCCCGCCGTAGCCCAAAAACAGGTCGATCTCACCGCCGGCCATCAGGTACGTTTCCAGTTGCAGGTTGCCGTCCGCGTCGTTGACATAGCGGACATACTCCATCTGGACGCCCTTGTCCTTGAACTGCTCGTTGAAGTTCTGCACCAGCGCGTCATAGCCGTATTCAGGCTGAATGCCGGCCCACAGGCGCAGGGTTTTTACATCGTCCGCGAGCGCCGCCGGAACGCCGCCCAGGCAGAACAGCGCGAGTGTGAGCGCGAGGGCGAGAGCCAGGGTCTTTTTCATGGGAATGCTCCTTTCTTTATGGGGAATGCCGTTATGTGAAGGAAATCACATACACCGGAGGGAGAACGCGGAGGCGCGTTCCCGTCAATACGCCCGCACCTCAAAAATCCGCGCGTTCAAAAGGCCGTTTGTGGCGAGGACGCGCACCTCGATCCGGTCGCACAGGACGGGCGCGAAGCCGACGATGTTCTGCCGCTGGTAGTTGCCGCGCACCTTTTCTACATGTACCGGCGCATCGCCGCGGAACAGCGTGACATCGTAATCCCGGACAAGCTCCGGCGGAACGCCCGGAATCTGCGCCGCCATGCGCTTGGAAGACAGCGTGATCTTGACGGATCGGGACAGGTTGGGGTCAAACGCCAGGCGGACCTGGCGAATCTCCTTAGGCGCGGGCAGCGTGAACACGAGCGCCTCGCCGTCCGGACCGATGCCGTCGGATTCCCAGCGGTTCGTCGCGTCGTCCGTCTCACGCGTGACGCCGTTTTGCACCAGAGCGCACGCCCCGCCGGGCCGCTCGCTGGTGGCGGTCACTTTGGCCGCGCGCAGCGCGTCGCCCGGGTCGTCGTTTAGCACACCGGGGATGTAGCAGTCGTCCTTGACAAGCTGCCGTTGCAACTCCCGGACATGCGGCAGCAGCCCGCGCGGATCCATGCCGCGCCGGACGCACATCGCGGCCGCCGTGCCCACGGCCTGCCCGCCCACCGCGCAGGTCGCCATCACGCGCGTGCTGGACATCGCCAGCTTGCTGGCGCTCAGGATGCGGCCTGCGATGAACAGGTTTTCAACATCCCTGGCATAATAGCAGCGGTACGGGATGGTGTAGAGCCCGGGGAAACTGAAGATGAAGCTGGGCAGCTTGTCAAAGGCAAACAGCCCGCCCGGGGTATGGTTGTCCACCGGCCAGCCGCCGTAGGCCACCGCGTCGTCAAACACGCGGTTTTCCAGAACATCGTTTTCGGTCAGGATATAATCGCCGATGAAGCGGCGGCTCTCGCGCACGCCGGGCAGCATGCCCACCCACTGCAGGTCAAAGTTTGCCGCGCCGTGGTTGCCGCCGTTCTTGATGTGATCCCAGACCCCGTAGACGCACTTGACCAGCTCGTCCCGGATGTCCTCGTACTCGTCGATGATGTCGTCCGCGTGGCCCGGCAGCTCGATCCACCAATAGCCGTAGTCCAGGCAGTAGGCGTCGAGCGCCAGTTCACGGCCCGTCTTGTCGATGGCCGTGTAGAGCGTCTCACAGTACGCTTCCTCCTGCGGCGTGCCGTCCGGCCGCAGCACGTCCGCGTGCTTTCTGTACTTGAGCTGCTCCTCGGTAAACGTATAAGCTCCCGCCGGTTTGATGAACGGGACGGGCTCGCCGCGATCGACGGCCTTGAAGAGCAGCGTGTTGCCCATGCGCTCGGCGTTGGGCAGGGCAGGCGCGTGCGGCTCGTGAAACTCCGCCTCGCCCTCGCTGCCGGTGCGGTACGCCGCGCCCGCGAGATAGGCCAGCGTGCCATTCCCGGTGCAGTCGATAAACTGGGCGGCGGTGAGGCGGAAATGCGTCTCCGTGGTCATCTGGTAGCAGTGAACGGAGCGAACGCGGCCCTCCTCGGCCTCGGCGTCGATCATTGTGGTGTTTAAGTAGACGGTCAGGTTCTCCTGAGATTTTACGCTCTCAAAGAGCACACGGTCCCAGATGGAATAGTTGAAATAACCGTTCACGCGCTTGTTTTCAAGTTGAATCTCGCGCAGGATGCCGGTTTCCTCGGCGTTTTCCTTGGTCATGTTGCTGGACGCGCCGCAGATGTGCATGCGGATTTCCGAGCTGGCGTTGCCGCCCAGCACGCTGCGCTCGTGCACCAGCGCGGTGCGCGCGCCCTGCCGCGCGCTTGCGATCGCGGCGCAAACGCCCGTCATGCCGCCACCCACCACCAGCACTTCGAAAGCTGCTTCCTTTGTCTTGACGCGGTTGGACATGGAATCGTCCCCCTGCCTGTTTCGTTGGGTTGGATTGAATTGCTTTGTTTGGTACATAATACATCATGTACCAACATATCGTCAAGACATATTCTATGCAATTTATTTAGAGGTTATTATTGTACGAACATGCGAGCGCGGAAGAGCGTCCTGGCATTGCCAGGTTTGGTTTTCAGGCGGATCAGGCCCGGATGCGGATGATGAACTTGTTCTTGCCCACCGGGTAGTTGCTGACGCTGTATTCCAGCTCCCTCTGGTTCTGGTCCCAGGCCATGGAGGTGATGCAGACGGCCATGGCGCCGCCGGGCACGCCCAGCAGCCGCGCCTCCTTGTCCTCCAGCACCTTGCACGTGATTTCCTTCTCGAAGAGCTTGCGGTCCAGTCCATTCTCGCGCAGCGCGCGGTGCATGGGCACCTCCTCCAGGTTATACCGCTGGATGAACCCGGCATACGCAACCGGAAAATAGGATGTGGTCAGCACGATGGGGCCCGTGTCGAACGCCTTGTCCGCGTAACGCAGGCGGGTAATTTTCAGCAGCGACCCGCCCTCCGGCACACGCATCCGCTCCGCCAGCAGCGCGTCGGGCATGACCTCGCGGAACTCCAGCAGCTCCGTTTTCGCGGTCAGGCCGCGCGTTTGAAGCTCCTGCGCGAAGCTCTCCAAAAAGATGGTCGTCTCCTCTATATGCGCTGGCTGGGCGACGAATGTTCCCTTCCCCTTGACGCGGTTCAGGTATCCCTCCCGCACCAGCTTGCTCATGGCCGTGCGGACGGTGGAGCGGCTGACGCTGAGCTGCTGGCACAGATCAATTTCTTTTGGGATCATGCCGCCCTTTTTCCACTCGCCGGATTCGATTTTCTGCATCATATAGTCCCAAACCTGCGCATGCAACGGCATATCGGACGACCTCCCGCCAGATAAAGTGAATTCTCGATACATACTATATCAAAGCATGCGACAAATGTCACGCGTGTTGTTTCATTCACATATTTGTGGTATACTATCCATAATCGATGAGGAGGTGCGCGTGAATATGAAGAAGATCGTTTCGGCGCTGCTGACCGCCGCGCTGCTGCTCTCGCTCGCGGGGAGCGCGCTGGCTGACTGGACAGACACGCCGTGGCTCGGCGGGAAGGATCTGCGGCAATACACCAATGCGCATCCGTCCCAAGGGCACCCGGCCAGAGATCATCCCGCGCCGCGGCTGATGCAGAAGGAACCGGCGAAAGCGCCTCCCTCAAAGCTGGAGGGCATTCACTTTAGTGACATCAACGGCCTTTTTGACGCGGACGGAAACCCGCTTTTCGATGAGCTTACCATCACCGCAACAGCTCAACATTACATTTACTTCACGCTGCGCGGCTTGTATTTCTGCGTACTGCCGGGCGTTTTCTATTTTGACGCGACAGACGGGGCGACCCTGACGGATTTTTGGGCGGCGGTATATGGATCTCCAATCATCGTGCAAATCTATCCGTAAGGGGCCGCCGGTCTAATCGTCCAGGCGCGCTTGCGGATCATTTCGCGCCGCCGCGATTGCCGGCAGCGCCACCTGCCCGTACCGGAAAAGGCATATCCCCAGGTAGGCTTTCCCGCGGAGCGTCTCCACGGCCTGGATGTCCTCCGCCACCGTCTCGGCGGTGGCCGTGTCATACGACTGTATGCCGGAAAGCACCAGGTTGCCCCGCGCGGCCGCGCCTTCCGTCACCCGCTTGACCCATTCCGCGCCTTCCCGGAACGCCAGCCGGTAGGCCATGGGCACGACATAGTCGTACAGCGCGGCTGCATCCTCATAGTTTTGCCCGTAATGCAGCTCGCTGAAGGCGATATCCGGGTACGCGCCCTCGGGCATGAGGGCCGCGGTCGCGGTCAGGCGCGGGTTCGCGCCGCGCGCCGCCGCGAGCAGCAGCGACGCGAAGGAAGCGACCGTTTCCCGCCGGTACCGCGCAAGGCCGAGCGTGTCCGGATCTCCGTTGCGATACGCGTCAAAGACGCATTCGGCCTCCGCCGGATTGTCTGTGAAGGATCGGCGCACGAGACTTTCCAAATGCGGAACGTCGAGTCCCTGCGCCGCAAGCGCGCGCCTGTCCTCCTCCGCCCAACCGTTCGTGAGGTGGTTGTATCGGATGTAGTCCAGATGGATGCCGTCCAGATCGTAGTGCGCGAACAGATGACGCACAACCGCTTCCATGTACGACCTGTAACCGGAATCGGCCATGCGGATCACGTCGTTGTCGCGGCCCCGGACAATGTGCGCGTTCCCGGCGTCCGGGTGCGCTTCCTTGTACGCGTGGTCGTTGGAGGATGTAAACCACGCGTGCACGCGGATGCCTCGCCGGTGCGCGGCGGCCAGACATTCCGCGAGGATGTCCCGGCTGTCAAACGCTTTGGGCGTATCCGGGCCGGTTCTTTGATAGCAGACCTTCCCCGAAAGCCCCTTGACCAACAGGAAAACATCGGTGACACCAAAGCCCGCGCAGGCAGTAAAAACAGCGGAAGCGCCTTCGCGCTCCACTTCGCCGGGCCACAGCCATATGCCTGTTTGC
>JAVBOQ010000263.1:0-7125 GCA_031550455.1 Eubacteriales bacterium | reverse complement strand
CGCGCCAGCTGTCACGCCGTACCTGTTCGCGTCGCACATGTCCGAGGAGCCGGGCGCGGCGCTGGCTTTGGAAAAGCTCGGCCTGTCCGCGCCGCTGCGGCTCCGGATGCGGCTCGGCGAAGGCAGCGGATGCCCGCTGCTGTTCGCGGTGCTGGACGCCGCGTGCGCCGTGTACCGCGACATGGCGACGTTTGAAGAGGCGCGGATCGCCACCGATTATTTGTCCGAGGTGCAACGATGAGCTGTGTGCAGGTCTATACCGGAGACGGAAAGGGCAAAACAACCGCCGCGATCGGGTTGCTGGTCCGCGCGGCCGGCGCGGGTCTTCGCGCGCGTGCCTTTCAGTTCCTGAAAAAGGGCGACTACAGCGAGATCGAGGCGCTCCGCGCGCGGTTTCCCGAAATCGAGATCACGCAATTGGGCAGCGGCAGGTTCGTCGATCCGAAGAACATTCCGGCGGACGAGCTGGCGCGCGCGGAGAGCGGCCTTTCGCTGGCGCGGGCTGCCGTGACGGGCGGTGAATACGACCTGGTGCTGCTCGACGAGGTCAACGGCGCGGTGTCGATGGGCCTTTTGCCCGCCGAGGCGGTGCTTTCGCTGATCCGCGACCGACACGAGCGCACCGAGCTGATCCTGACCGGCCGCGGCGCGCCGCAGGCGGTCGTCGACGCTGCCGATCTCTGCACCGAGATGCGTTGCGTGAAGCATTACTACGAGCGCGGCGTACCGGCGCGCAAGGGGATCGAGTTTTGAGGATCTTCATTTCCGGCGGCTGTAAGAACGGCAAGTCGACGCTTGCGCAGAACCTAGCGTGCGCGCAAGGCGCGCCGCGCGTCTACATCGCGACGATGAAGCCGCGCGACCGGGAGGACGACGCACGGGTGCTGCGGCACCGCGCGGAGCGCGCCGGGCTCGGGTTTGAGACGGTTGAAATCAGCGAAGGGCTGGACGCGCTGATCGGGCGATATGACGCGGGCGCGAGCCTGCTGGTGGACAGCGTGACGGCGCTGGTCGCGGAAATGATGTTCGGCGGCGGGGAGCGGTTCGACCCGGACGCGGGCTGTCGCGCGGCGCGCGAGCTTTCCGCGCTGGCGGACGCATACCCGAACATCGTCATGGTGTCCGACGCGATCTTCGCGGACGCGGACGCGTACGGCGATCTGACCGAGCGATACCGGCGTGCGCTGGCATCGGCGGACCGGGCGCTCGCGCGGCGGTTCGACGCGGTTCTTGAAATGACATTTGGCGTACCGATCATGTACAAAGGGGATGAACGCGTTGCCGCGCTGGTTCGCGAAGCCGTTTCGGGCGTTTTTGATGGCGCTGGGCCTGTACACGGCACTGCCGGGCTTTGCCCGCTGGGATGAGGACTGCGCGCCGCTGCTGCCCGCCGCGCTGCCCGCGGTCGGGCTTTTCCTGGGCCTTTTGTGGTGCGGGCTTGCCGCGCTGTTTCGGGCGGCGGCGCCGCCGATGCTCGCCGCCGCCGCCGTCGCGCTGACGATGCCGGTGCTGACCGGCTTTTTGCACCTCGACGGGTTCATGGACGTTTCCGACGCGGTGCTGTCGTCGCGTCCGCGCGAAGAAAGGCTCCGCATTTTGAAGGATCCGCACGCCGGAGGCTTTTCGGTGATCTCGGTCGCCGGGCTGCTTTTGACCGCGTTTGGCGCGTGCCACGGGCTCCTGGAAAAGGACGTCAGCGTCGGCGCGCTGATCGCGCTGCCGGTGGTATCGCGCGCGCTGGCCGCGATCGCGCTGATGTCTGTCGCGCCGCTCGGCCCGAGCGTATACGGCAAGCTGTTTCATCAATCCAGGACACCCGCCAAGCAGCTCGGCTGCACGGCCGCCGTGTTGCTGGCAACCTTGCTGTCGTTCGCGTTCGGCTGGCGCGCGGGTGTCGCTTGCCTGTTTGCGGCGCTTGCCTTCGCGGCCGTCTGCCTGTCGTCCGTGCGGGCCCTCGGCGGCGTCAACGGAGACGTGGCGGGCTGCTCGATCTGCTGCGCCGAGGTGGCCGGGCTGATCGCGCTGGCGTGCCTATGAAGGCCAACGAGGCGGATTCGCCTTTGGAATCCGCGCATTTTCGCGATAAAGGAGCGCACATGATCCTGATCATCGGAGGACACTACCAGGGCAAGCGCGCGTACGCGCTTCAGTCGCTCGGATTTTCGCCGGAGGACATTGTCGGGCCGGTCAACGCGATGATTCGCGGCACGCTGCGAAACGGCTGCGATCCTTTGACTGAGATCGCGGGCGCGGCCGACGGATGGCGCGGCAAGGCGGTGCTTTTGACCGACGAGTGTTGCGGCGTCGTGCCGATGGACGCGGGCGACCGCGCGTACCGTGAGGCGGTCGGCCGCTGCGGCGCCCTGCTGGCCGCGCGGGCGGACAAGGTGGTCCGTGTTTTTTGCGGGATTGGGACGGTGATCAGCGATGCGTGAGATTCGGCTGCTGCGCCACGGCCGGACGGAAACGAACGAGTGGCGCGTGTTCACCGGCGCGATGGACATCCCGCTTTCGGAAGGCGGCCGCGCCGCGCTTGCCGCGCGCGCAGGAACCTATCCGGAGGCGAACGCGTTCTTCACCAGCGGCATGCTCCGCGCGCGGCAGACGCTTGAAACCCTGTATGGCGGCGCGCGGTCGGTCGACCTGCCCGACCTTGGCGAGTACCGCTTCGGCACGTTCGAAAACCGCGGCCACGACGAGCTTTACGCGTCGGAACCGGTCTACCGCGCGTGGGTGGGCGGCGACCGGAACGCCGTCTGCCCGGGCGGCGAGTCGATGGCGATGTTTGACGATCGCGTCGCCGCCGGTTGGCGCGCGGTTCTTGGCCACGCCTGGGACGGGCTGGCGGTGCTTGTCGCCCACGGCGGCGTCATCTGCTGCATCCTCCGCCAGTTCGGCGGCAACGGGCCGGTCGCGACGCCGGGCAACGGCGACGGCTACGCCGTCCGGCTGGCCGGATCGGGCGATATCGCCGGATTTGAGGCGTATCCATGAAGGCGGGTGTCAAAATTGCCGCGCTGGTGTTCCTTTGCGCGATGTCGCTGCTGCTGTCGGTCGCCGTGGGCAGCGTGCCGATCGGCGTTTCCGACACGGCGCGCATCATTGCGCACAAGCTGTTCGGCGCGGCGCTTCCGGAAACGGTCGCGCAGAACACTGTCGCGATCCTCTGGACGATCCGGCTGCCGCGCGCGCTGCTGGCGTTCTGCGTCGGCGCGCTGCTGTCGGTCAGCGGCACGGTGATGCAAAGCGTGCTGCGCAATCCGCTCGCGTCGTCTTACACGCTGGGCATCAGCTCCGGCGCGTCGCTCGGCGCGGCGGCCGTGATCCTGACCGGGTTCACGCTGCCGTTTCTGGGCGGGTATACGCTGCCCGCGGCCGGGCTCGTGTCCGGGCTGCTGGCGGTTGCGCTGGCCGTGACGTTCGCCGCGCGCGTCGACCGCGGCATGCGCACGAACACGATCATTCTGGCCGGCATGGTGTTCTCGCTGTTCATCAACGCGCTCCTGACGCTGCTGTACACGTTTGCGAAAGAACAGGCGCAGCGGATGGTGCTCTGGCAGATGGGCAGCTTCGCGTTCAAAGGCTGGGGCGAGGTCTGGCTTTTGACGCCGGTCGCGGTCATCGGCGTACTGCTGCTGACATTTTTTGCCCGCGAGCTGGACATGCTGACCTTCGGCGAGGAGGAGGCCGGCGCGATGGGCGTGGACACGCGCCGATTCAAGTGGCTGCTGCTGGCGCTGTCGGCCGCGTTGACCGGCTGCGCGGTGGCCTTCGCCGGGGTGATCGGGTTTGTGGACCTGATCGCGCCGCACGTCGTGCGACGCTTTTTCGGCGCGCGGCACCGGCTTGTCGTGCCGCTGTCCGCGCTGTTCGGCGGCGGGTTCATGGCGCTGTGCGACATGGTCGCGCGGACGATCGCCGCGCCGGTGGAACTGCCGGTCGGCGCAATCTCCGCGCTGGTCGGCGCGCCGTTCTTCGCGTATGTCTTTTTTCTGCGCCGGAAGGCCGGTGGCGCCGCATGAGCTTGCTTTCCGTCCGCGATCTGTCCGCCGGATACGACCGGCGCGACGTGCTGCACGGCGTCGGCTTCACGGTCGAGCCGGGCGAATGTTTCTGCGTCATCGGCCCGAACGGGTGCGGCAAGACGACGCTTTTGCGCGCGGTCGCCGGGCTGATGCCGTCGCGCGGCGAAGTCCTCATCGAGGGCAAGCCGGTCGCGTCGATGCGCCGCGATGAAATCGCCTCGCGCGTCGCGCTGATGAGCCAGATGTCGCAGGGTTACTTTTCGTACACGGTGTTCGATACGGTGATGCTGGGCCGGTATGTGTACCTGCGCGGGCTGCTGCGCGCGCCGGGCCGCGAGGATCACGAGTGCGTCGAAAGGTGCCTGCGCACCGTTGGCCTGTGGGATTTGCGCGGGCGGACGATCGACACCCTGTCCGGCGGGCAGTTGCAGCGCGTGTTCCTGGCCAGGACGCTGGCGCAGGATCCGCGCGTCATCCTGCTTGACGAGCCGACGAACCACCTGGACTTAAAGCATCAGGTGGCGCTGATGGACGCGCTCCGCGTCTGGGCGCGCGGAACCGGCCGCGCGGTCGTCGGCGTGCTGCACGACCTGAACCTCGCGATGTCGTTCGCGGACAGGCTGCTGCTTTTGTCCGAAGGCCATGTCGCGGCGTACGGCGCACCGGGCGATGTGATGGGCGATCCTTCGCTGCGCGCCGCGTTCGACATGGACGTATCCGCCTATATGCGCGGCGCGCTGTCGCGCTGGGAATCGCTGTCATAAACACACCACAAAGGAGCGACGTCACGATGGCCACAAAGCACGTCAAGCCGCACTATGTACCCAAGGAGCAGCGCAAGAAAAAACGCGCGCCGCTTTCCCGGCAGGCGAAAACACGCATCGCGGTCGGCGCGGGCGTCCTCGTCGTCGCGATCGCGGCCCTGATCTTCGCGCTCAACTACGTCGGCCCGAACTGGATCATGACAAATTTGCCGAAGAAAGTCACGAACAGCCAGGGCAACGAAGTGGAAGTCGATCGCATTCATAAGCTCGGCGAGGTCGGCAAGATCGAGGGGTTCACGCGCGACATGTCGCAGGCGACCAAGATCAACAAGCGGGAATCTTCTTTCTGGATGGTGCCGGACGACAAGGAAAGCCCGGTTGTCAGCTATTTCATCACGGGCGTCTCTCAAAACCCTGCCGAAATGGCGGAGACTGCGCATAAGTCCATTCAGACGCTGAGCGAAGGCACCGAGCTTGGCGATATTCAGACCGGCGAGATCGGCGGGCTTCCGGCGGTATATTTCCTCGCGACGGCAACGTCGCCCGAGTCGGGCAAGGTGACGCGCCAGATCACGAGCTATTTTGCGGCAAAGCATAACGCCGCGATCCTCGTCAGCGCCATCGTTGACGTCAGCGACGCGCACCCGATGCCGGCGGACGACGAGATGATCGCGCACGCGCAAAAAGCCGTCCAAAGCGTCAGGTTCGCGAAATAGCGGTTGTATCCGGGCCGCTTCGATGGTATACTACCGCCATTCCCTGTTCACACATTGATCGAAAGGAGGAAGAACAATGGGTTTGACCACGATCCGCGCGCTGCACCAGCAGACGCCGGAAGCGCCCGTCGAAGGCGTCAGGGTCGGCGGTTGGGTTCGCTCAATCCGCGACTCGAAGGCGTTCGCGTTCATCGCGCTTTCGGACGGCACGCACTTTAAGCCCCTGCAGGTTGTCTTAGAGGAGGCAACCCTGCTCAATTATCGGGAGGTCGTCCGCCTGAACGTCGGCAGCGCGGTCGAGGTCGAAGGCACGCTGGTGCCGACGCCCGGGATGCAGCAGCCGTTTGAGCTCAAGGCAGCCCGCGTGACGGTCGTCGGCGCGTCGACGCCGGACTACCCGCTGCAAAAAAAGCAGCACTCGGTCGAGTTTCTGCGGTCGATCGCCCACCTGCGCCCGCGCACGAACCTGTTTTCCGCGGTGTTCCGCATCCGTTCGCTCGCCGCGCAGCGCATCCATTCGTTCTTCCACGAAAAAGGCTTCGTGTATGTCCACACGCCGATCATCACGACCAGCGACTGCGAAGGCGCGGGCGAGATGTTCCGTGTGACGACGCTCGACGCCGATAAACCGCCGCGCACCGAAACCGGCGCGGTCGACTGCGCGCAGGACTTTTTCGGCAGGCCGACCGGCCTTACGGTGTCCGGCCAGCTCAACGTCGAGACTTTCTGCATGGCGTTCCGCGACGTCTACACGTTCGGGCCGACGTTCCGCGCGGAGCGCAGCTTCACGCCGCGCCACGCGGCCGAGTTCTGGATGATGGAGCCTGAAATCGCGTTCGCGACGCTTACAGATGAAATGGATTTAAGCGAGGAACTTGTCAAGGACCTGATCCGCTGCATCCTCGCGGAGGCGGCGGACGAAATGGAGTTCCTGAACAAGTTCGTCGACAAGGGCCTGATCGAGCGGCTGGAACTTGTCGCGAACGCCGAGTTCGCCCGCGTCAGCTACACGGAGGCGATCGAGATTTTAAAGGCCTCCGGCAAAGCGTTCGATTATCCGCCCGCGTGGGGAATCGACATTCAGACGGAGCACGAGCGTTACCTCGCGGAGACGCATTTTGGCCGCCCGGTGTTCGTCACCGATTACCCCAAGGAGATCAAATCGTTCTACATGAAGCTCAACCCGGACGGCAAAACCGTCGCCGCGGCCGACATGCTCGTGCCGGGCATCGGCGAGCTGGTCGGCGGCAGCCAGCGTGAGGACGATTTGGAGACGCTCGAGCGCCGTATGCGCGAGCTGAACCTGAACGCCGAAGAATACTGGTGGTATCTGGAGCTGCGCAAGTACGGCTCCGTGCCGCACGCCGGATTCGGCCTCGGGTTCGAGCGGTTCCTGATGTATGTGACCGGCGTGTCCAATATCCGCGACGTGATCCCGTTCCCGCGGACGACCGGCACGGCGGAGTTTTAGGGAGGAGACGCGGAGGGAGAGGTATGCTAGGGGAGAGAAACGCCAGGGGCTCTGCCCCTGGACCCCGCCAAAGGGGTTAAACCCCTTTGGAAACCCTTCTTTTTCGCCTCACGGCGGGCTGGGTTTCGTTTTTGAAACCCTTGACCGTA
>JAVBOQ010000028.1:0-12305 GCA_031550455.1 Eubacteriales bacterium | reverse complement strand
CGGGACGAGATGCGCCTGATCGAGCGCGCATCAGATTCCGAAGCGATCGCGCGCTCGGTTCAGGACAACGGCGGCGTCTATTTTGTGCCCGCGTTCACCGGCCTTGGCGCGCCGCATTGGGACATGTACGCGCGCGGCGCGATTGTCGGGCTGACCCGCGGTTCCGGCCGCGCGCACATCGTCCGCGCCGCGCTGGAATCGATCGCCTACCAGAGCGCCGACCTGATCCAGGCGATGGCGAGCGACCTTGGCCGGCAACCCGCGCGGTTGCGCGTCGACGGCGGCGCGAGCGCGAATGAATTCCTGATGCAGTTTCAGGCGGATATCGTGGACGCGCTGGTGGAGCGGCCTTGCGTGATCGAAACGACTGCGCTCGGCGCTGCGATGATGGCGGGCATCGGCGTCGGCCTGTTCCCGGGGGTGGAATCCGCGGGAGACGTTTGGAGGCGGGACCTTGAGTTTGCGCCGCGCATGGACAAGGCGGCCCGCGAGGCGTTCCTGTCCGGATGGCGGCACGCGCTTTCCTGTTCGAAAGGGTGGGCGAACCGGTAGTCGTATACCGGATATTGTTCTCACAGCATACATGAAACGAAAGCACGGAAGAAAAATCGAAAAATGCTTCCAATCCAGTTAAACTTGTGCTATAATGTAATTATCATGAATGGCTAGACATTATCCGGCAAAAAACGACAAAGGGGAGCGAACCAATGAACCAGGTCAAGCTTATGATCGTTGAAGACAATGTGGAGCTTCGTCGAATGCTGGGCGATTATTTCGGCATGCAGGAAGACATCACGGTCGTCGGCACTGCCGGAAACGGTATAGAGGCGCTGAAGCGCGTCGATGAGTCGAAGCCGGATGTCATGCTTCTGGACATGATCATGCCGCAAATGGACGGCTTTGAGCTGCTGACCCGGCTCCGCCAAAAAAAGTCGGACGAGCGGCCGGAGGTCATCGCGCTGACGGCGCTTTGTAGAGATGATTTTATTAGCCGCGCCATCGAGCTTGGCGTGCGATATTATATGGTGAAGCCGTTTGACTTTGATCTGCTGCACCAGCGCGTGCTTGAAACGGCCGGCATGCGCAAGGCCGTTCCCGAGACAAGTGTCGCGATGACGGGAACGCGCCAAAAGACATTGGACGAGCGCATCGCGACGATGTTTCTGACGATCGGCATGCCCGCGCACATCAAAGGCTACCAGTTCCTGCGCGAGGCGGTCAAGATGGTCTTTGAACAGCCCGATTTGATCAACCGGATCACCAAGGAGCTGTACCCGGGCATTGCCCGCCGCTTCAACACAACGTCCAGCAAAGTGGAGCGCGCGATCCGCCACGCGATCGAGGTCGCCTGGGGCCGCGGCCGCATCGAGATCATTAACCAGGTATTCGGCTCCAACGTCTGCACGCTGGACAACAAACCGACGAACGGAGAGTTTATCGCGCTGGTCGCGGACAAGCTGAGCCTGGAGCATCAGGCGCTGGCGTAAGGGCTTGGGGATACTGGGGACGGGCTGTCGCGGTAGGGAAACGCCGGGACGCTGTCGAGGATGGGATTCTTAAGGGACGAAGTCCCAAAAGTCGGGTGCCAAGGGGCGAAACCCCTTGGCATTCCTTCGTTCCTGCTGCGAAAGCCCCGTCTTTTTTTTGCCGCATGGCAAGGAGGCGGGAGGAAGCGCAGCCGGAAGCTATGCTGACCGGAGCGCGGTGCTGCCCTGCGGCAAAAGATCCGCGAGATGCGGGCAATCCCTGACTGGATTTGGTATAACGCGTCTCGCCTGCTCATAGGGTGTAACGGAATCATCCGACGGGGAGGAGGAGACGATGGAAGAATCGGTATTGCGCGACAGCGTGAGCATTGAGCGGCTCGCGGCGGAAACGGCCGAACAGGCGTTGGTCGAGGGCGAGGTGGCGCTCCCCGGCGGTATCCGCGAGGAAGCGACGGTGCTCAGCTGCGACGCGCGGCTGGTTGTCTCAAGCGTGGAGCCGCAGGCGGACAGGCTGGCCATCGACGGAACCGTGGTATTTCAGGTGCTGTACCGGCAGGGCGACGACACGGTGCGCGCGCTGGAGGCGAACTGCGCGTTCAGCCACCAGAGCCACCTGGATGGTATCGGCCCTAAAATGCGCGCGCAGATCGCCGGCGAGGTGCAAAGCGCGTCGGCGCAGCCTGTCAGCGGCAGAATGCGTTTGAAGGCAGCGGTCGACATTGCGGCCCGTGTGTTTTCACAGGAGCAACTGGCGGTTGTCAGCAGCGTCGGCGGCATCAAAGGGTTGCAGACGAGGCAGCAGTCGAACACCCTGACGCGGCACGCTTCATCCGGTCGCGGGTCCGCGCTGCTGCGCGAGGAATTTGATCTGAAAGCGCCGCCGGCAATTCGCGAGACGCTGTATGCCAAGGCTTTGCCGCACATCCGGAGCGTTTCCGGCGGCGAAGGGCGGGCGATGGTCGAAGGCGACGTTTTGCTTGAGGTGTACCATGCCGGAACGGAACCGGAGCAGCCGCTGGTGATGACCCAGCATTTGTTTCCCTTTGAACACGCGGTCGAGCTGGACGGCGCGCCCGGCGACGGCCTGAACGCGCGCGTGCAGGTGCAGGACGTCGTCGCGTCGTCCGTGGATACCGGCGACGGCACGCGCGTGCTGCGTACCGAAACGGTGCTTGATCTGGAGGTCGAATCCTTCGCGGAGGACGCAGTCACATCGTTAAAGGACGCGTACACGCTGTCCGGCGACGCGCTTTCGCTGGAAACCGCGCCGATCGCGTGTTTTATGGGCGCGGCGTCGGTATCGGTGGCCGAAAGCGACAAGCTGACGCTTACGCTTCCGGAAGGCGCGCAGCCGGTCGCCCAGGTTCTGGCCGCGCTGCTCAAGCCGACGATGACCGGCAGCGAGCAGGTCGGCGGGCGCACAGTCGTCGAAGGGCTGATGGACGCGCAGGTCGTGTACATGCCGGTGAACGGGACCGCAGCTGTCGCCGCGCGCCAGGAAGTGCCGTTCCGCATCGCGTTCCAGGGCGCTCTGCCGGCGAACGCGAATGTGGCGCTTGTCGCGCGGGACGTACAGGCGGAAGGCATCTCGGGAGAGCGCGTGGAAATGAAGTACCGTATGGAAATCGCCGCGGACGCCGTGAAGTCTGAAACCGTGTCGCTGCCGCTCGACGTGAAGATGCAAAAGGTGCCGCCGGAACGCAGCGGTCTGGTGATGATCTGGCCGCAGCCGGGCGAGATGCTCTGGGACATCGCGAAGCGGCTCCGTGTGACGACGGACAGCGTTGTCAAACTCAATCCCGGGCTGGACGTGGAGAAACCGTCGAAGGGCGTGCTGGTGTTCAAGAAGGCATAGGGGAGACAGAGCAACCGCATGAACTATGGTTCATGCGGTTGCAGGCATCAAAAAACTGCGGTTTGGGGTGGGTAGCGGCCTCGGGCGGGAGTCCAGATTGCTCCGTGGGAGCATATGCGATCAAGCTGGGCGGATTTCGTACTCCGTGTGAAAACCAAGGCATTTGGCGCAAGTTGACGATCATCCTTCGGTGATTACCGCCTCTTTGCTTTTCTGGTTCAACTGTCCTCTTGCTGCGATCCTGCCTCATTATGGGGCGGAGCCTCCTTGGCATCCCTTCGTTCCGCTTACGCCGAAATCGTGATGCAGCCGCACGGGCAGACGCCCACGCAGGCCCCGCAGCGCGTGCATTTCGCGGGATCGATGCGCGAATACCCGTCTTCGACGGTGATCGCGCCGTACTGGCATTCCTTAACGCAGCGCTTGCAGGCGATGCACGCCTTGATGCATTCCTCGCGCGCCTGTCGGCCGTTGTCGCGGTTTTGGCATTTGACGACAACGGTTCCGTCCTTCGGACGCATCTGAATCGAGTGGCGCGGGCAAACCGAGGCGCACATGCCGCAGGCGGTGCACTTGTTTTCGTTGACCTTCGCGAGGCCGTTGACGACTTCGATCGCGTCAAACGCGCAGACCTTGACGCAGTCGCCGAGCCCGACGCATGCGTACGGGCATTTTTTCGGCCCGCCGGCCATCGTCGACGCCATCGTGCAGCTCTTGTATCCGTCGTAGTCGTACCGGTGCTTGGAAACGCCGTGCTCGCCCTGGCAGATGACTTTGGCGACCTTGGGCGCTTCGGTGCTGATTTCCACGCCGAGGATCGCGCCGATCGCTTTGGCGCTGTTCGCGCCGCCCGGGATGCAGCCGTTCGGCTTTGCCGTGCCATCGATGACGGCCTGCGCGAACGCGTCGCAGCCCACGCACCCACACGCGCCGCAATTGGCGCCGGGCAGCGCTTCCCGCACCTTTGCGACGCGCTCGTCCGCCTTGACCGCGAACTTCTTGTCCGCAAAGCTCAGCACAAGCCCGAACACGATCCCCAGGCCGCCGAGGGCAATGGCGGCGTATACGATAGCAGTGATGTTCATGCCCTTCCTCCTTACTTGATCATCCCGGCGAAGCCCATGAACGCGATGGACATCAGGCCGGCGGTGATCAGGCCGATCGGGAAGCCCCTTAAGCACTTGGGTATGTTCGACGACTCGAGCCGTTCGCGCACACCGGCCATCAGCACGATCGCCAGCATGAAACCGAGCGCGCTGAACGTGCCGTTGAGCACCGCCCACAAAAGGTCATAGGACTCGGTGATGTTCAGGATCGTCACGCCGAGCACGGCGCAGTTGGTCGTGATCAGCGGCAGGTAAATGCCCAGCGCGCTGTACAGCGCCTTCATCGACTTTTTCAGGAACATCTCGACGAACTGCACCAGCGACGCGATGACTAGGATGAACGCGATCGTGTTCAGGTACGTCAGGCCCAGCGGCACAAGGATGAAATGGTACGTCATCCAGGTGAACAGCGACGCCAGCGCCATGACAAACGTGACGGCAAGGCCCATGCCGGTCGCGGTCGATACTTTGTTGGACACGCCGAGGAACGGGCAGCAGCCCAGAAAACGGGAGAAGATATAGTTGTTGACCAGGATGCAGTTCACCATGAACAAAAGGACATTCGGCACGCTCAGGATCATGCGCGTACGCCTCCCTTCAACGCCTTGTTCTTGCGGATGCGCTCCGAAATCGCGTTGATGGCGCCGAGCACAAGGCCAAACGTGATGAACGCGCCCGGCGCGAGCACCAGCAGCAGCATCGGCTCAAACGCCGCGCCGAATACGGCGGCGCCGAAGATCGTGCCCGAGCCGAGCAGTTCGCGGATGGTTCCGATCATCAAAAGCGCGCAGGTAAAGCCGACGCCCATGCCGATGCCGTCCATCATCGACGCGACCGGGCCGTTCTTTGAGGCGAACGCCTCCGCCCGGGCGAGGATGATACAGTTGACGACGATCAGCGGGATGAACAGGCCCAGCGCCGCGTACAGCGACGGGACGAACGCCTGAATCAGCATCTGCACCATGGTGACGAACGTGCAGATGACGACGACAAACGCCGGGATGCGCACCTTGTCCGGAATGAAGTTGCGCAAAAGCGAGATGACCAGATTGGACCCGACCAGCACGAACGACGCCGCCAGGCCCATGCCGATGCCGTTCATCGCGGACGTCGTCGACGCCAGCGTGGGGCAGATGCCGAGCACCAGCCGGAACGTCGGGTTTTCGTTCAGAACGCCGTTGACGAACACGCCGCGCATCGACGGTTTGTTGGCCGCATTAGGCATGTTGCTTCACCTCCCCGTATACTTTCCGCTTCAGTGATCGATCGATCAGCGGCGTCAGGATATTCATCAGCAGTATGGAGAACGTCACGCCCTCCGGGTAGCTGCCGAACTGGCGGATCAGCGCGACGATCAGCCCGCATCCGACCGCGAAGATGCACTGACCGGCGGTGGTCATCGGGTTGGTGACATAGTCCGTCGCCATGAACACCGCGCCGAACAGCAGGCCGCCGGCCAACACTTCCGTCAGCGGGTCGCCGCCGAACAGCCAGATCAAAAGCGCGAAGGTGCCAACATACAGCACAGGAATGTGGAAGCCGATCACACCGCGGATCAGCAGATACGCAAGCCCGATCAGGATCGCGATCTTGCAGACCTCGCCGATCGTGCCGGGCACGTTGCCAAGGAGCAGATCCATCGCGGACGCGTTTTGCGTCATCAGCGGCGTGGCGGAGGTCACCGCGTCGCCAACTTCGGCCGTTGACGCGCCGAACAGCGCGAGAAGGTTTCGCGGCAGGAAAAAGTTGGTCATCCGCGCAGGCCAGCTCGCCAGCAGCACCGCGCGGGCCGCGAGCGCCGGGTTTAAGAAGTTGTGCCCGATGCCGCCGAACAACTGCTTGACGAGCACGATTGCGAACACGCCGCCGATCAGCGGGATCCACAGCGGGACCGACGAAGGCAGACAGAGGCCGAGCAAAAGGCCGGTCACGGCGGCGGAGCAGTCTTTGATCTCAATCGGTTTGCGGCACAGGTACTGCCAGGCGGCTTCCGCGGCGACGGCCGACAGCACCGACACGGCGAGCACCCACATGGAGGACAGTCCGAACAGATAGACGCCGGCCGCGGCAGTCGGGAGCAGCGCGATCAGCACGTCGCGCATGATACCCGCCGTGCTGTCCTTCGCCAGAATGTGCGGGCCGGTGGATAAACGCAGGCTCATCGATTACGCCCTCCTTGCAAGCTGCTCTTTGGCGGTCTTGAACGACGCGGTCAGCCATAACTTCGCGGGGCAGACATAGGAGCACGCGCCGCAGAGCATGCACTCCTTCAGATGGTTTGCAACGGCCGCGTCCAGGTCTCCGCCCTCGTACAGGCTGTGCAGCTTGTACGGCATCAGCCTGGCCGGGCAGGCGTTCACGCAGCGCCCGCAGCGGATGCACTGGGTCTGATCCGACAGCGCGGCCTGCTTTTCGGTCAGCACAACGATACCGTTCGTTGCCTTGGTGACGGAGACTTCGTCGTTCGGCGCGCAGACGCCGGTCATGCTGCCGCCCGCAAAAATCTTGCCCGGCTCGCCCTGATAGCCGCCCGCGCCGACAATCGCGCCGTGAAACGGCGTGCCGATGCGGACCAACAGGTTCGCGGGCTCCTGCACCGCGCCCGTGACCGTCGTGACGCGCTCAATGAGCGGCCTGCCGTTGACCACGGCGTCCGCGATCGCGGCCGCCGTGCCCACGTTGAACACGACGACTTGCGCGTCCATCGGCAGCCCGCCGATCGGCACCTGACGGCCCGTGACCGCCTGAATCAACTGGCGCTCGCCGCCCTGCGGGTATTTCGTGACCAGTGCCCGGATCTCGACACCCGCGCGCCCCTGCGCGGCCTTTTCCATCGCGGCGATGGCGTCCGGCTTGTTGTCCTCGATGGCGATCACGCCGCGTTTGACGTCCATCGCGCGCATCACCGCGCGCAGTCCGTCGACGACGCGGCCGGGCGATTCCAGCATCAGCCGGTGATCGCTCGTCAGGAACGTTTCGCACTCCGCGCCGTTTAAAATGATCGTGTCGACCGTTTTACCGGCCGGGAGCGTCATCTTGGCGTGCGAAGGGAAACACGCGCCGCCCATGCCGCAGACGCCGGCCCTGCGTACCGCGTCGATGATCTTGTCCTTTGGCGCGGTTTCGACATTGCCAAGCCCTTCGAGCGGAACCCACTCGTCGAGAAAATCATTGTGAATCGTGACGCACATACTCGGCCCGCTCAGCAGTTGCTGCTTCGACTCGACGGAGACGACATCGCCCGAAATCGACGCATGCACCGGAATGCCGCGCGGGCCAACCGCCTCGCCGATCATCTGGCCGATCTTGACGCGGTCGCCCTTTTTGACGCAGGGCGTCGAGGGCGCGCCAAGGTGCATGTCCATCGGGATGCAGACATAGTCGGTGACATACGGGCGGATCGGCTTGTCTGCGGTGGCCGTTTTCCCTTCATGCGCGCCGTGCAGCGGATGAATGCCGCCCCGGAATGTATGCTTCATCAGAACGCCTCCTCTTAATGCTGCGCGTCCGGGAACAGCTTGCCGTACGCCTTGTTGATGGCCTCAATCACGGCCTTCGAAGTGACCGTCGCGCCGGTGACCGCGTCGATTTCCTCAGCGTTGAGCGGCAGCGGCTTGTTGATGAACTGATCGGTGAACGCCGCGTCCTTGCACTTGGAGCCGAAACCCTCGGTTTCACCCCAGTTGTCGCCGCCGACGACGAGGGTCAGCAGCGTTTTGCCGTCCGCGTCGGTGGTGATCGTCACCTCGACCGGGCCGCCGAATCCCTGCGCGGCGGCGTAGGCGGTCGGGACGCCGGAGGCGGCGGGCGCTTCTTCCGCCGGGAACAGCTTGCCGTACGCCTTGTTGATGGCTTCGATCACCGCTTTCGACGTGACCGTCGCGCCGGTGACCGCGTCGATTTCCTCGGCGTTGAGCGGCAGCGGCTTGTTGATGAACTGATCGGTGAACGCCGCGTCTTTGCATTTGGAACCGAAACCCTCGGTTTCGCCCCAGTTGTCGCCGCCGACAACGAGGGTCAGCAGCGTTTTGCCGTCCGCGTCGGTGGTGATCGTCACTTCGACCGGGCCGCCGAATCCCTGCGCGGCGGCGTAGGCGGTCGGGACGCCGGAGGCGGCGGGCGCTTCTACTTCCTTCGGCGTTTCCACGGCGGATGCTTCTTCCGCAGGGAACAGCTTTCCGTACGCCTTGTTGATCGCCGCGGCCACGGCCTTGGACGTGATGGTCGCGCCGGTGACCGCGTCCGTTTCCTCTTCGTTCAGCGGAAGTTCCTTGTTGATGAACTGCTGCCAGAACGCCGGTTACTTGCACTTGGAGCCGAAGCCCTCGGTTTCGCCCCAGTTGTCGCCGCCGACAACGATGTTGAGCAGCTTTTCGCCCGCCGCGTCGGTGGTGATCGTCACTTCGACCGGGCCGCCGAATCCCTGGGTCGCCGCGTAGGCGGTCAGGGCGTCCGCCGGGATCTCGGGCATCACGAATTCGACGGGCGCGCTTTCGGCGAGCGCCGCCGCAGGGTCTTTGTGATACAGGAACAGCAGGTTGACCGCGTCGACCACCGCCTTGGACGTAATCGTCGCGCCAGAAACGGCGTCGACATTCTCGCCCAGCGCGACGCTGTCCGACTTGCCGATGAACTGATCGGAGAAGGCCGGAGCCTGCGCCTTGCCGCCATAGGAAGGCGTCTCGCTGAACGACGCGTCGCCGATGACAATCTCCGTGATCGCGCCGGCCGCGTCGAGCTGGATTTCTACATAGACGGGGCCCGCAAAGCCGGGCTTTGACGTGCCGTACCGGCCGCCGCCGAGATCCGCGATGCTGACCGCTTCGTTTTCGTACATCTCAACGCCCGTGAGGTTCTCCAGCGCTTCAAGGGCGGTGTTGACGCCTTTGATCACGGCGTTGGACGTGATGGTCGCAGCGGTGATGGCGTCGACATCCTCGCCGAGCGTCAGCGGCGCTTTGTCGCCCTCGAACTGCTCGGCAAACGCCGGATCCTTCGCCTTCGCGCCAAGCCCCGCTGTCTCCGCGAACGCGGATCCGCCGACGCTGACGCCCGCGATCGAGCCGTCCGCGTTGACGCCGACGATGATCTCAACCGGGCCGCCGAATCCTTTCGCGGTTGTCTGCGCGATAAAGCCGACCGTTTCGTCCCAGCGCTTGCCCTCGTAGGCGTTGTCCAGCGCGTCGACTTCCTCGGTTTCAAGCGGCGCAAATGATTCGGCTTCCGGTATCAGCCTGACGCGCGCTTCTTCCGCTGCCTTGATCCCCTGCTCCTCGATCACGTCCTTGGTGATCTCGTTCGTCGCGGCCAAGCAAACCGCGGCGACCACTGCAATGAGACAAAGTGAGATCCAGGCGGCCAGCTTGTGTTTCATGAGCCTTCCCTCCCAAAACGTTTCTCTATCCCGTCGTAAAGCTGCCTTCCGAGCATTTCCTCGGCGCGCGCTTGATCGCCGTTTTCCAGATAGCCACGGATCGCCGTGCTGGACACCAGCGTGCCGTCTGACAAGGTTACGGGCGGTATCACCGACACGCCGATGCCCTCCGCTTCACAAAAAGCGCGCAGCGTCTGCGCATTTCCTTCGCCGCGAAACCCGAACCGGTGATGAAACCCGATCGTAATGTGCGCGGCGCGAAGTTTTCGTATTAATATCTCGCGCAGAAACCTGTCCGCCGGCATGTGCATCATCGCGTCGTCAAAGCGGCTTACGGCGACGGCCTCGATGCCGAGGGACGCCATCAGGCGCGCTTTTTCCGGAAGCGGCGTCAGTTCCGCCGCGAAGGACGCGGCGGAAAGCGTTCGCGTCGGCATCCGGTCAAACGTGTGCGCGCAGGCGATCCACCCTCGCGCCGCGGCGACGCGCGCGGTCTCCCGGATCAGCGCCGCGTGGCCGATATGCACACCGTCAAAAAAACCGAGGCAAACCGCCGAGGGGCTGGAGAATCCGTCAAATGCATCCACTTGGACGACGGTCACTGCGCTTTTCCTCCCAACAGGCCCAGTTTCTTCAGGCGCGCTTGCATGTCCGGGTTGCCACTGGCGATGCCGCGGCAGGCCGAGCCCGCGATCACACCGGTCAAAATGCCGGTCGCGACGGCCGCGATCAGCAGAATCGGCCCCTGCGCTGCGGCGGCCCATGTGCCCAGCAGGACGCGGGACATCAGCACCTGACCGAGCATGTGCGCCGTCGCGCCGAGCACGCTGACGCCGACGACGCCGAGGCCGGGCGCGCGAAGCGCGAGCAACATGGCGGCCATGCTCAGCACGCCGCCGGCAAAGCTATAGAAAAAACCGGTGACACCGGCGTACAGAACCGTACCGAGCGATACTTTCAACGCCAGCAACAGCCAAGCGCTCCGTCCGCTCATCAGGCACAGGGCATACAGCAATACCGTGTTGGACAACCCGAGCTTGATGCCCGGCACACCCGGCACCAAAATAAACTGGCGCTCCATCAGCCCGAGCACCAGCATCATGGACGCAAGCAAACCATACCGCGCAACCTGTTTAGAGGACATTCATCCGCACACCTCTATATTAAGGATACTATCATCGATGCGGCCCGGGTGTCAAGTAATTTTGGCCATTGAGGCAATCTAAACGTCCGGTGGGTCGTCATCCGAAACTTTTTCGGCCCCGTCCGAAAGCGCGAGTTCGACCAAAACGCGGTTCGGCAGACAGACAATGGCGCGGCCAAGCGCCCTTCGCGTCCAGTTGTCCTGCGTAACCTCGCCCTGGCCGAGGCAGAGCTGGTTCTTGCAGGTCGATTCGATCATCCGGACGCCCCGCGGGCCGATTTCCAGCACGTTGCGGCGGCCGTCCGCCTGATCGATCTGGAACGTACGCGTTTCATTCAGAGGCAGGGTCGCGTACACTTCCCCGTCGACGCGGATTTCGACCTTTCCGGACAGCGATTCGCGGCTTCTCGCGATCATCATGCCGCCGTAGAGCAGGGCGGCGGCCAACAATACCGCCGCGATGACAATCAGATCCTTGCGGCGCAGCACGCAAACCCTCCTTAAAATAGGGACATGATATCCCCGCGTTTCATCGCCCTGGGGCGGGCAACAGTGTATCACATCTTTTGCGCAAAGAAAACGCATGCAAGATATCTTTGTGCCTTTTTTATCGTTAACCTCTTGTCATTCTGGTTCCCATTTAGTATAATTAGGGAGTGGGAAGAACCCACGATATGAAAGGAGCATCCACCCCATGAAGAAGACCCTCGCCGTTGTCCTTGCGCTGATCCTTTGCCTGGGCGCCGTTTCCGCGCTTGCCGAGACCTTTGGCCTTGGCATCGTCACGCACATCGATTCCTCGCGTCCCGCGTCCGTCGTGGACGGCGTCACCACCAAGGGCCGCGGTCAGGTGGATACCTATATCTGCGCCGTCATCCTGGACGAAAACGGCGTCATCGTGAAGATCGACTTCGACGTTGCCCAGACCCGCGTCGAGTTCAACCCGGACGGGACGCTCGCCTCCGATCTGGCGGCCGAGCAGCTGTCCAAGACCGAAAAGGGTGATGGCTACGCGATGAAGGCCGCCTCCGCGATCGGCAAGGAATGGTTCGAGCAGGTCGCCGAGTTTGAAAAGTACTGCGTCGGCAAGACGGCGAAAGAAATCATCGAGATGCCGACCTATGCCCGTGACGAGAGCCATACGACCGTCCCGGACATCGCCGACCTGAAGACCACGTGCACGATCGACGTCGGCGAGTTCCTCGACGCGCTGGAGAAGGCCGTCGCGAACGCGTTCTAAAGACCAAAAGGAGGTGGGGGGGGGGCGGCGACCGGGGGCGCCCCCCCCCCGCCCGGGCGGGGCGCGGGGGAGGGAACTGGGGGTCACGACGGGCGGGGG
>JAVBOQ010000232.1:0-22322 GCA_031550455.1 Eubacteriales bacterium | reverse complement strand
TACGTCGGTGTCGGCGCAAGCCGCGTCCGTGACTTGTTTGATCAGGCAAAAAAGAACGCCCCAAGCCTCATCTTCATCGACGAGATTGACGCTGTCGGCCGCCAGAGAGGCGCGGGCCTCGGCGGCGGGCACGACGAGCGTGAGCAGACGCTGAACCAGTTGCTCGTCGAAATGGACGGGTTTTCCCACAACGAAGGCGTCGTCGTGCTGGCCGCGACGAACCGGCGCGATATCCTGGATCCCGCGCTGCTGCGCCCCGGCCGGTTCGACCGGCAGATCACCGTCAACTACCCTGACATCGTCGGGCGTGAGGCGATTCTCAAGGTGCACAGCCGCGGAAAGCCGCTCGCGGCGGACGTCAACCTCTATACCGTCGCGCGGCGCACGCCGTTCTTCACCGGCGCGGACCTCGAAAACGTGATGAACGAGGCCGCGATCCTCGCGGCGCGGAACCATCAGCTCGAAATTTCCGCGCGCCACATCGAAGAGGCGATCAACCGCGTCCAGATGGGTCCGGAAAAGCGCAGTCACAGGGTCACCGAGCGCAACCGCCAGATCATCGCCTACCACGAGGCCGGCCACGCGATCGTCGGCATGGCGCTGCCGCGCTTCGCGGACGTCCACATGGTCACGATCGTGCGGCGCAACGACAGCGGCGGCCACACGCAGTACCTGCCGAAGGAAGAGACACTCGACGACAGCCTGCTGTTGACCAAGAGCGACATGCTCGACGGCATCGCGATGACCCTTGGCGGGCGGGCCGCCGAACTGCTGATTTATCACGACGTGACCGGCGGCGCGGTCAGCGACTTGCAGTCCGCGACACAGCGCGTCCGCGACATGGTCACGAAGTTTGGCATGAGCGAGTCCCTCGGCCCGGTTTCGTACGGGAACGGCCACGAGGTGTTCCTCGGGCGCGATTTCACGCAGAGCCGCGACTATTCCGAAACGGTCGCCGCGAAGATCGACGCCGAGGTGCAGTCAATGCTCGAGGGCTGCCTCCGCCGCGCGGAGGAAATGCTCGCCGAGAACAAGGACAAGCTGGTGCGCCTGTCCGAGCTGCTGCTCGATAAGGAAACCGTCACCCGCGATGAGCTGGTCGCGATCATGAAGGGCGAACCGCTGCCCGCGCCAAGCGCCGAGGCCCCGGCGGCGGATACAGCCGCGCCGGACGAAGCGCCGGAGCATGCCTGAGTTCCTGGCCGATCTGCACCTGCACACGGCCGCGTCCGACGGCGCGCTGCCGCCCGGGCGCATGATGCGCGCGGCGGCGGACGCGGGCATGCGGGTCGTCGCGGTGACGGATCACGACACGTCCGCGGGCGTCGCGGAAGCGATCCGCGCGGGCGAAGCGCTCGGGCTGACCGTGCTGTCCGGCATTGAGCTCAGCGCCGGCGGCAGTGACGAGATCCACCTGCTCGGGTATGGGTTTCGGCCCGACAATCCGAAGCTTGACGCGTTTTTGATCTCACAGCAGGCGGAGCGGCGCGAGCGGATGTATCGGATGCTCGAAAAGCTCACGGCGCTCGGGATGCCGGTTCCGCCCGAAGAAACCGGCGATCCGGACGGCCTGTTCATGGGCCGGATGAACCTTGCGCACGCGATGGCCGCGCGCGGGTACGTCCCTTCGGCCCGCGCGGCGTTCGACGGCTACTTGAACCCGGGCGGGCCCGCGTATGTGCCGAGGCGCCGCATCGAGGTTCCGCGCGGGATCGAGCTGTTGCGCTCTTTCGGCGCAGTGGTGTCGCTGGCGCATCCCGGCAGGCTCAGGATGGATGAAACTGCGCTGCTCGCGCGCCTGCCGGGCTGGATCGAGGCCGGCTTATCGGCGGTCGAGGCTTACCACGCGAGCCACGACGCGGCGTCCGCGATCCGCTTTGACCGCATGGCGCGAAAGCGCGGGCTGCTCGTCACGGGTGGCAGCGATTGCCACGGGCGCGAGGGAGTCTCGATCGGCTGCCATATGCGGGAATGGCGGACGGCCGAAGAAGATGTGCGCGCGCTGATTGGCAGCATGCATCCTGCGCAATAATTCACAGGAGAGTCTCAATGCCCTACCTTCAGCAGGGATACCAGCCGCGGGCAAGCCAGAATACCGGCGCGAACCGGGCGGCCGGCCAACAGCCGCGCGCGCCGCAGTCACGCGCGCCGCAGTCACGCGCGCCGCAGCGCCGTTCGCCGCAAAAACGCGCGGCGCCCGGCCGTCCCGCGCCCAGGCGGAAAGCGCGCCGCGGGCATCCGCTGCGCATGTTTCTGGCGCTGGCGGTATTCGCTTTTCTCGCGACCGCCGGTGTGATGGGCTACATGGTCTATGACGAGATCAACCGCGTCGAGGCGGCCAACACGTTCTATCCGGGCGTGTTTGTCGACGACATTTCGCTCAACGGCGCGACGCCCGAACAGGCGGTGGCAGAGATACTTTCGCGCGCGGAGGCGGAGCTTGCCGACTGGTCGATCACCATAAAATACGGAAACAGCGACACGTGGACGATCACGACCGATACGCTCGGCATCGGCGCGGCGCTCAAAAACGCGGTCATTACCGAGGTCAACAAGGCGTTCATGGTCGGCCGCACCGGCACGCTGATCGAGCGATATCAGGAAATCACGAAGCTGAAAACCGAACCGTACGCCGCGTACACGGCGGATGTTGAGCGGAACATGGGTCAGATCGACGCGATCCTTAACGATATTGAGCAAAGGGTCTACATTCCGGAGCAGAACGCGGAAGGTGTTTTTGACGCGTCGCGCAACAACCCGCTGGTGGTCAAGTCCGAATCGGCCGGGCAGACGCTCGACCGGGAAGCGCTTCGCGCCACGATCGCCCAAATGGTCAACAGCATGACCGCGGGCACGATTGACGTGCCGGTCATGAAGGTGCAGCCGTCTGTCACATCCGAGCATTTCAACAGCCAGTTGGCGCGGCTCGCGCGCGTGACGACCGAGATCCGCAGCAACAGCACGGCGGAGCGCAACATGAACATCCAGGTCGGCTGCGACAAGTTCCATGACAAGGTCATCAAGAACAGCGAGAAGGTCAGCTTCAACAAGTGGACCGGCACGCGCACCAAGAAGAACGGGTTCTATGAGGCGCGCGAAATCGCGGACAACGCGTACACGTGGGGCGTCGGCGGCGGTATCTGCCAGGTGTCGTCGACGCTGTACGGCGCGGTCGTGCAGGCCGGGCTGAAGGTCACCAAGCGGGAGAACCACGGGATTCCGGTCAACTATGTCGCGATGGGCGAGGACGCGACCGTCGCCGACCGCGGAATTGACTTCGAATTTGTGAACAACACCGGCGCGGACATCCGCATCACCGCCAGGATCATCAGCGAAGGCAAGAAAAAGTATTGCGAAGTCACGATTTACGGCAAGCCGAACCCGAACGGCTACACGTATTCTTTCAAGCACAAGGAACTGGAGCAGATCCCGATTCCCGAGGAAGTGAAGACCGTCGAGGACACGACCGGGCTGTATGTCACCAAGGTCGGTGACTCGAAGACCGTCAAAGGCGCGGTCGGACACAAGATACAGACCTGGATCGTCGTCAAGGACGCGCACGGGAACGTCGTCGAAGAGATCGATATGGGCGTCGACACGTATGCGCCGATTCCGACCACGGTGTATGTCAAGACGCAGTGAGCGGGAAGTCAGGGTAAACGCATGAACGGAGGTTCAGGCGTTTGGAAGAACGCCGGGACTCCGCCCAGACCCTGCCGAAAGGCCAGTGGCCCTTTGGAAACCTTTTCTTTTTGCCGCACAGCGTACACTGCTTTGGTTCGACACCCAAAGAGGGGATTCTTAAGGGCCTAAGGCCCTTAAGCGGAGGTCCAGGAGGCGGAGCCTCCTGGCATCCCCCAATTTCTCCACCCTTACATCCGCTCGATCCGTTTCAGCATGCCCTGCACCGGCGGCATCGCGGCGATCGTCGCGCTGATCAGGGCTTCGATGCCCATATACTGGCCGTTGTACACGGCGGAATAGACGAACACGCTGACGAAGTCCGATGCGGGCGCGTATTCGGCGAAGAACACCATGCCGGTGAACAGGTGGCAGACGAACCGCGCGAAGCACGCCAGCGCCACGCCCGCGGGCAGCGCCCACGCGCGGCCGGTTTTGCGGAACGCGCCGGCAAGGCCGAGCGCGGCGAACGCGAGCGGGTAGTCGAACAGCAGTTGAACCCAGTGGACGACAGACGGGCCCTGAATGAATTGCAGCATGCCGTACGCCGCGCCCGCGACGATGCCGGGCACGACGCCGTACAGCCAGCCGAACAGCATCAGCGGCAACATCGACGCGGCCGTCACGCTGCCGCCGGCCGGCATGCTGAACAGCTTCAGGAACGACAGCAGGAACGACATTGCGATCAGGACCGCGCCGGTCGCCAGCATTTTGGTGGTCCAGGCCGGGCTTTTCCGTTGTGGTTGCGACATGATAACGCCTCCGAAAAAAAATTCCCGCTCGCCGAACGGCGCGCGGGAAACGCAGGATAGATCCTCGATCGTTCCTTACGCTTCCCTACGGTAGGATTACCTACACAGGTTCACGGGGTCGGGCTTTCGCCCTCTCAGCCAGCGGTTCGTGCCGCAAGCGCCCCCAGCGACGGGTTCGGAGAGAGTATAGCACAGAAGTGATGGGGACGCATGGGACGGGTATGGAAGGGCGCGGAGGGGCGGGACGCTGGAGGGCTTCGCCCTCCAGACCACCCACCAAAGGGGTTAAACCCCTTTGGAAACCCTGCTTGAGGGGCTTGGCCTGATAATATGAAAATTTTCCCGCCCGCCGTGAGGCGAGAATGGGATTCTAAAGGGATGAAATCCCTTTAGCGGAGGTCCAGGAGGCGGAGCCTCCTGGCGCTCCCTTTCTCTTTAGGAGGTTCCATGTTTCACTTTTTCGCGTACATGGCCCGCATGCGGCACATCGCGCGCTGGGGGCTGATGCGGAACACGTTTCCGGAGAACGATCAGGAGCACGCCACGCAGGTGGCGATGGTCGCGCACGCGCTGGCACTGATTTCAAACGCGCGGTACGGCGGCAGGCTGGACGCGGGGCGGATCGCTGCGCTGGCGCTGTATCACGACGCGGGCGAGGTGCTGACCGGCGACGTCGCGACGCCGATCAAGCACTTCAACCCGGAGGTGCGCGGCGCGTTTGACCGGATGGAGAAGGTGGCGCGCGGCCGTCTGCTCGGCATGCTGCCGGAGGATCTGCGCGCCGCCTACCGGCCGTTGCTCGACCCTGACGAGACGGACGCGCTGTGGCGGTTTGTCAAGGCGGCCGACCGGCTGTGCGCGTATTTTAAGTGCATAGAAGAAGTCAAGGCCGGCAACGGCGAGTTTGTCAAGGCGCGCGACGCGATTTACCGGGATATCGAGCGCATCGACATGCCCGAGGTGCGGGATTTCATGCGCGATTTCGCGCCCGGCTTTTCGCTGTCACTCGATGAACTGAACTGATGAAAGTGTGGTTTGCCATGCGGGATTTGATTCGGCGGGTATTTGACGCGAACATGGCGCTGTGGCGCGCCGGGCTGGTCGTGCTCACCTGGGGCAACGTCAGCGAGGTTGACCGCGAAGCGGGACTTGTGGCGATCAAACCGAGCGGAGTGCCATACAATGCCATGAAAGTGGAAGATATTGTTGTATTGAGACTGGATAATGGAGAAAAGGTGGAGGGAGAGCTCCGCCCGTCGTCGGACACGCCGACGCATTTGCACCTGTACCGCGCGTTCCCGTCCATCGGCGGCGTGACGCACACCCATAGCCGCCACGCGACGGCATGGGCGCAGGCGGGCCGCCCGATCCCGTGCATGGGCACGACGCACGCGGACGCGTTCTACGGTGACGTGCCGTGCGCGCGCGGCCTGTCGGCGGACGAAGTCGGCGGCGCGTACGAAGCGGAGACCGGTAAGGTCATCGTCGAGGCGTTTGAGGGCCGCGACCCTTCCGCGACGCCCGCTGTGCTCGTTTGCCATCACGGGCCGTTCACATTTGGCAAAACCGCCGCGCAATCCGTTGAAAACGCGGTGATTCTGGAAGAAGTTGCGGCAATTGCCGCACTGACGCACGGAATTGACCCCGCCGCAAAGGTTGCGCCGGAATACCTGATGGACAAGCATTATTATCGCAAACATGGAAAAGGTGCATACTACGGCCAAAAAATATGGTAACTTGACCATACCCTACAAACGCGCCGTTTAATCTTTGGCGAATGAATCAATTTACCTTTTCGCCTTTCGTAACTATAATGAAGTCAACGAAGATCGCTTATATATAGGCGATCACGCCATAGCATCGGAAAAACCAAAGGAGGCGTATGTTCCATGGCAAGCGTAACCTTGAAGAACATCTACAAAGTTTATCCGGGCAATGTGACGGCGGTAAGTGATTTTACGCTCGACATTCAGGACAAAGAATTCATTGTCCTGGTCGGTCCGTCCGGCTGCGGTAAGTCGACGACGCTGCGCATGGTGGCGGGCCTTGAAGAGATTTCCGACGGCGAGCTGTACATCGCCGACAAGCTGGTCAACGACGTTGCCCCGAAGGATCGCGACATCGCGATGGTGTTCCAGAACTACGCGCTCTATCCGCATATGACCGTTTATGATAACATGGCGTTCGGACTGAAGCTGCGCAAGACCCCGAAGGCCGAGATTGACAAGCGCGTCCATGAGGCCGCGAAGATCCTTGACATTGAGCACCTGCTCAACCGCAAGCCGAAGGCGCTCTCCGGCGGCCAGCGCCAGCGCGTCGCCCTCGGCCGCGCGATCGTCCGCGAGCCGAAGGTCTTCCTGATGGACGAACCGCTGTCGAACTTGGACGCGAAGCTGCGCGTCGCCATGCGTACCGAGATCACGAAGCTGCACCAGAAGCTGCAAACAACGTTCGTCTACGTCACGCACGACCAGACCGAGGCGCTGACGATGGGCACGCGCATCGTCGTCATGAAGGACGGCTTCGTCCAGCAGGTCGACACGCCGCAGAACCTCTACGACTATCCGACGAACCTGTTCGTCGCCGGCTTCATCGGCAGCCCGCAGATGAACTTCTTCGACGTCAAGCTGACGCGCGAAGGCGACGGCGTGTACGCCTCCTTCGGCAACAACAAGATCCTGATCCCCAACAGCAAGGTCGCCAAGTTCGTCGACGAAGGCACCATCGGCAAGGACGTCCCGATGGGCATCCGTCCGGAAAACCTGTCCGACCGCAAGGAAATTGTCGACCAGAACCCGAAGACGACGATCGAAGTCGACATCGAAGTCGTCGAGAAGCTGGGTTCCGAGACGTACCTGTACGTCAAGACGTCCGGCAAGGACGGCAACGTCATCGCCCGCGTCGACCCGCGCACGACATCGATGGCCGGCGACAAGATCAAGCTGGCGATGGCCGTTACCCATCTGCACTTCTTTGACAAGGAAACCGAAGTTACGCTGTTGAACCGCTGATTTCAAAGGCTACCGCGATCCAACCAGCCAAAGGGACGCTTTCCCTTTGGCTTTTTTTGCGCGCAAACATTTGACAAATCGTTCGGGAACGGGCATAATACGCATGTTAAGGTTTTCTTGTGGAAAACTAATAAAAAAAGTGAACGATAAGGAAGGTCTACAAATGCCTGACAAGCGGATGATCCATCAATTGCGGCAGACGCTGAGCGCGCTGAGCACGCAAGTGACGCTCTTTGACACCGAAGGGAATTCTGTGCCGACCGGCAGCCACCGTCTGCTGCCGTCGTTTGCGGAGCCCGCGGACACGGTTGTGTTTGACGGCGACACATGGGCGCCGGTACGCGCGCCGCTGGTCGCGTATGCCTGCGCCCGGGGCGAAGGCTCCGCGGCCGCCGACCTGGCGAAGCTGACGGCAGCGCTGGTGGAGGCGATGGCGTCCGAGCCGCCGGCGAACGACCGCGTCGACGTCATGCGCGCCGCGCTGCGCGAGGAACTGTCCGGCCCGGAGTTGGACGCGCTGATCCAGGAGCACGGCATCCCGATGGTGATGGACCGCTGCGTCATGCTGTTCCACGGCACGGCGAACACGATGCGCGACCTGATCGCGCTGGGCGACGAGGATATGCTCGTCGAAATGGACCGGCACGCGCTGGTGCTGGTCAAGTCGATGGACAACATCGAGGGCTATGACGACCTGATGCAGCTTGCCGAGGCGATGGAGCAGACGATCATGTCCGAAACCGGCGAGCAGCCGATCATCAGCATCGGAGAGACGAAGCAGACGCTGTTGGAAATCGGGCAGTCCTACCGCGCCGCGTGGCGCGCGCTGGAGATCGGTCGCGCGTTCCACCCGGAGACGAACCTGTACGCCTTCCACCGGCTGATTCTGGAGCGGTTCCTGTCGGAGATCAACCGCGAACTGGGCGTGCGGTACAACCACATGCTGTTCAACCGCAAGACGCAGCGGCTGTTCAACGATGAAATGCTGCACACGATCGACATGTTCTTCGCCAAGGATCTGAACCTGTCCGACACCGCGCGCCAGTTGTACATCCACCGCAACACGCTGGTCTACCGCCTTGACAAGATCCAGCGCCAGACCGGGCTGGACCTGCGCAAGTTCGAGGACGCGATCACGTTCCGGATGCTGCTGCTCCTGGGCAAGTGCGGCGGCGACAAACCGGCGACGGTTCGCTGAAGATAGTTTCTTACATTTTCCGTTGCATTGTGTCCGCGAATCCGCTATGATGGAGAGGGTTCGCGGACATGTGTTATCCGCATCAATCGCGAAAGGAAAATAAAATGTACAATACAAAGCGATTCCTTGCGCTCTTGCTGGCCGCCGCGCTTTGCGCGGGCGGAGCCGCCGCGCTGGCCGCGACAAATCAAAAAACGTATACGATCACCGAAAGGGAATACGAGCTGCTGCAAAAGTACAAGCGGCTGGAGGAGATCGTTTCCCTCGTGGAAGATCAGTTCCTCTTTGAGTACGACGACGCGGAATTGCTCGATTACGCCGCGCAGGGCATGCTGGCCGCGCTGCATGACGACTATTCGTTCTACTATCCGCCGGCGGCGATGGAGGAAGAGACCGAGACGATCACCGGCGAGTACGGCGGCATCGGTTTTGAGGTGTTTCCGAACCCGAATGACCTGCTGATCACGATCCGCCGCGTGTTCTACGGCAGCCCCGCGCAGCAGGCGGGCCTTCGCCCGGGCGACAAGATCATCAAGGTCAACGGCGACGAGATGAGCGCGTACGACCTGAACAAGGCCGTCGGCATCATGCGCGGCGAGGTCGGCGGCGAGGTGACGCTGACCATCCTGCGCGACAAGGAAATGTTCGATGTGACCTGCGTCCGCGCGGTCATCCAGACCGAGACGATCTCGTTTGAGGTCGTTGAGGACGGGATAGGCTATGTGCGGCTCCATTATTTCGAGGGCAAGATGACCCAGCAGTTTGAGCTGATGGTGGACGATTTCAAAAAGAAGGGCGTCCGCGGCCTGATCATCGACCTGCGCGGCAACCCGGGCGGGCTGGTCAACCTCGCCGTGGACATCGCGGACGTGTTCCTCGGCGACGACAAGCTGGTCACCTACAGCGAGGACAAGTACGGCGGAAAGCTTCGCTATTACGCGGACAGCGGCCTGTGGGACATTCCGGTCGTCTGCCTTGTCGACGAGCACACCGCCAGCGCCGCCGAGATTTTGGCCCTCGCGCTTTCGGAACACGGCGTTTCCAAAACCGTCGGCGTGAAGACCTACGGAAAGGGCATCATGCAGACCGTTTTCCCGTTCTATAGCGACGGCGCGGGCATGCAGCTCACGACCGATTATTGGAAATCGCCGAACGGCACGAACATCCATAAGGAAGGCATCGCGCCGGACGTGGCCGTCGAACTCGCGGAGGATGCGCTCGATGACAACTTCACGCTCGTTCGCGAGAAGGATAACCAGTTCTGGAAAGCCGTGGAAGTGCTGAAGGAAATGATGGCGAAGTGACGGGGGAGGACGAGGGAAGAGACGTGTTCTTTCTTTTCAGAAGAAAAGAAAGAACCAAAGAAAAGTCATTTTGTGGTTGATCAGGAGCATTCCTTCCCTGCGTCGAGCGGGGGAGGGATGCTTTTTTTCGGGAAACGGGGCAGGGTTTCGTGATACAAAACCCTGCCCGCCGAGAGGCGAAAACGAAGGGAGTCCAGAGGGCCGAAGGCCCTTTGGCAGGGTCCGGGACGGAGTCCCGGCGTACTCCTCACGCCCTCTCCGCCACCGCAATCAACCTGTCCAAATCGCTTTCCGTGTTGAAAAAGCCAGGGCTGACGCGCACGGCGCCGGTTTCGATCGTGCCGAGCCACCGGTGAGCCAGCGGCGCGCAGTGCAGCCCGGCGCGCACGCCGATGCCGTACCGGTTCAGCGCGTCCGCGACCTCGCCGGAGCGCTTCCCAGCGATATTGAACGACACGACGCCGACGGACGGCGTTTCCGGGCCGTACACCGCGGCGTTCCGCAGCGAAAGCAGCGCGCCGCGCAGGCGCGCGGCCAGCGACGCCTCGTGCGCCGCGATCTCCTCCTGCCGCGCGAGCACGAACCGCGCGCCCTGCATCAGGCCGGCGATGCCGCAAAGGTTCAGCGTGCCGCTTTCATATTTATCGGGCAGTTCCGTCGGCTGCAGCACGCTTTCCGAGCGCGACCCGGTGCCGCCCTCCCGAAGCGGCCTCGGGTCGACGCCCTTTCGGATCCACAGCCCGCCGGTGCCGGTTGGGCCCATCAGCGCCTTGTGGCCCGGGAACGCGACGAGGTCGACGTCCATCGAGAGCGGCAGAACCGGCAGCACGCCGATCGTCTGCGCGGCGTCGAGCAGCAGCGGAACGCCGTGCCGGCGGCAGACCGCGCCGATCTCCGCCGCCGGTTGCACCGCGCCGGTGACGTTGGACGCGTGCGCCACCGTGACCAGCCGCGTATTGCCGCGCAGCGCGTCCCGCACCTGCTTTGCCGTGACCGCGTCCGCGCCTTTCTCGGGCGACAGAACCGTCAGCGTGATCTGCCCGCGTTCCGCGAGCCCGGACAGAGGCCGCAGCGACGCGTTGTGGTCAAGCGCGGTGGCGATCGCGTGGTCGCCCTTTTGAAGCAGGCCGTGAATCGCCAGATTCAGCGCGTCCGTGCAATTGTGGCAAAAGACGATCCGCTCGGGCTCCGGCACGCCCAGCAGCGCGGCGAGCGTCTCGCGGCAGTTGGCGATGATCCGGCCTCCGGCGAGCGACATCCGGTGCCCGCTGCGCCCGGGGTTCGCCCCAAGGCGCGTCAATACGCCCGCGACGGCCTTCGCCACCGACTCGGGCTTTGGAAAGCTTGTGGCCGCGTTGTCCAGGTAAATCATCCCGCTCATCCTCCTGTCACCGCGCGCATCCCGCGCAATACACTGTATGAGTAGGGAGGATGATATCATGCCGTTTGGAATTGCGTCTTTTCGCTCACGCCAGCAGGTGTTTGCGTTTGAGTCCGCCCTGAAGCGCGCGGGGGTTCGGGCTGAAATTGTGTCCACGCCGAGGGAGGTCGCGCTGGGCTGCGGCCTGTCGGTTCGGTTTGATCTCAACGACGCGGGAAGCGTCGGCGACGTGTACCACAAGGTACGCCCGGGTAACCTGATCGGATTCTACCGCGTCGACGCGCGCCAGAATATGCGGCCGTCGCTCACGCCCATGCCTATGTGAAAAAAATAACATAACCATAAGGAATATGAAAGGGCAAATGTACCTGTTTGCCCTTTCATTCTTTTCGCGAAAAGTGAGAAAAAAGCGGAATCATCCATGAAAACCCGCAATCTGCTTGCCATGAATGGGAAGTATCGGTATAATGATGCGGATAGAGTTTTTCAGGGAGGTGACCGACATGAGCGCGTTACATGTTCTCAATCATCCGCTGATTCAGCACAAGCTGTCGCTGATGCGCGACAGGAACACCGGATCGAAAGAGTTTCGGGAACTGCTCGAAGAAATCGCGATGCTGATGGCCTACGAAGTCACGCGTGACTTCGTGCTGAAGGAAATCGAAATCGAAACGCCGATCTGCCCGATGAAAACCAAGGTGCTCGCCGGACGGAAAGTCGGCGTCATCCCGATTCTCCGCGCGGGACTCGGCATGGTGGACGGCATCCTGAACCTGATCCCGGCGGCGCGCGTCGGTCACATCGGGCTCTACCGCGACCCGGAGACGCTCGAGCCTGTCGAATACTATTGCAAGCTGCCAACCGACAGCCCCGAGAGAGAGCTGATCGTCCTGGATCCGATGCTCGCCACCGGCGGCACGGCCAGCGCCGCGATCGGCTTTTTGAAAAAGCGCAACTGCACCGCGATCAAGCTGGTCTGCCTCGTCGGCTGCCCGGAAGGCGTTTCGCGGATCCAGACGGACCATCCGGACGTGGACATCTACGTCGCCGCGATGGACGAGCGGCTCAACGAGCACGGCTACATCGTTCCCGGGCTTGGCGACGCCGGTGACAGGCTGTTCGGCACCAAGTAACGCGAAGGGCACCGAAAGGGGAGGAATCCATGGCACTGGAGGTACTTCGGAGCATCGAGGCCGCCGAGGCGCGCGCGGCCGAGATCGTCGCGGCCGCCCAGAGAGAGGCGCGCGACATCCTCAAGGCGACCGAAGAGGCCTGCGCTGTGAACGAGCGGAACGCCGCGCTGGAACACCGCGCGCTGCAGCAGCGCATCTTGGCGGACGCGCGGGCGACCGCGAACCGTTCGATCGCGGCCGCAGAGGCGGGCGAACACGCGGAGCGCGAGGCGGTCGCGGCCGCCGCGCGGGCGAAGCTGGACGCCGCGGCGAAGCTGATCTACGAAAGGGTTGTCCAAGATGGCCATCGTTGAAATGAAGCGCGTCAGCATCCTGGCGATGGCGTCCGACCGGGAGGCGGTGCTGCGCGCGCTGCAAAAAGGCCGCTGCATGCAGGTCACCGAGGTCGAGGGCGGCGCCGCGCGGGCGAACGCCGCGGAGGACCGCGCCGCGCTTGAAAGCGTCGACGAGAAGCTTGCGAGGATCCGCTGGACGATCGGCAAACTCGGCAGGTTCTGCGAAAAAGAGGGCATGCTCAAGCAGATGTCGATCCCCGAGGCGAGCGCGGCCGAGGCCGGCGCGGTCGCGGCGGACGACGCGGCGCTGATGGGCGTCGTCGAGGCCGTCGAGGCGTGCGAGCGCAAGGGCGGCGAACTTCGCGGGCTGGAATCGCGGCTGCGTTCGGACATGCGGCTGCTGGAACCCTGGCGCGCGCTTAACATTCCGCTGGACAGGCTGCGCGACACGCGCGAAACCGTCCAGTTTATCGGCAGCGTCAACAAGCGGAACCTGGACGCCGCGCGGGCCGCGATGGAAAACCTTCCGGGAAGGCTCGACATCGTTTCGGAGGGCGGCGACGAGGCGTACCTGTGGATTGTGGCGCACCGCTCCGCTTCGGAAGCGATCGGCAACGCGCTGAAGGCCGCGGATTTTACCGCCGCACAGTTCCCGCCGGAAAGCGGGACGGCAGCCGACGCGATCCAGGGGCTTCAAGCGCGGCTGGACGACGTCGCGGCAGCCCATCTGGCCATCGAAAACGAGCTGCGGGCCGCCGCCGCGAACGTGCCGAAACTGAAGATCCTCTTTGAAATCACCGCGAGCGAGCACGAGCGCAGGCAGGCCGCGACGCGGTTCGCGCAGACGAGGAGCGCGTTCCTCGCCGAGGGCTGGACGCCCGTTTCCATGACCGACGCGCTGGAAAAGCGCTTGCGGGCGGTGGCGCCGACGTGCGAGATCGCCTTCCGCGACCCGGCGGACGACGAGACGCCGCCGACGCTGCTTTCCAACAACCGTTTCATGGCGCCTTTCGAGGCGGTCGTCGCCAACTATTCGCTGCCCGACCCGCGCGGCATCGACCCGACGTTCATCATGGCGCCGTTCTTCGCGTGTTTCTTCGGCATGATGGTGTCGGACGCCGGCTACGGCGTGGTGATGTCGATCCTGATCCCGCTGATCATTCATTTTGTCAAGCCGAAAACCGGCCTGAAAAGAATGATGACGGTGCTGTTCGTCGGCGGCCTCTGCACGGTGTTCTGGGGCGCGATGTTCGACACGTGGTTCGGCGAGAGCATCAGGCCGGTTCTTTTGAACCCGCTGCAGCAGCCGATCGAGATGATCGGGCTTTGCCTGGGTTTCGGCGTGCTGCACCTGTTTGTCGCGCTGGGCGTCGGCGCGTACAAGAACATACGCAACGGCCACCCGCTGGACGCGGTGTTCGACCAGTTCTTCTGGTTCGCGCTGATCCTCGGGCTGCCGATGCTGATTCTGCCCGCGACGTCGACCATCGGCACGGTGCTGTCGATCGTCGGCGCGGGCGGCGTCCTGCTGACCGCCGGCCGGTCGAAACCGACGCTTCTGAAGAAACTGACCGGCGGCCTCGGCGCGCTGTACGGCGTGACAAGCTGGCTTTCGGACATCTTAAGCTACATGCGCCTGTTCGGCATGGGCCTGGCGACCGGCGTCATCGGCATGGTCATCAACATGCTGGTCGGCATGATTCTTGACAAGGGCATCATCGGCCTGGTGATCGGCATTCCGATCCTGGTCGGCGGCCACCTGTTCAACGCGTCGATCAACATCCTCGGCGCGTATGTGCACGCCTGCCGCCTGCAGTACATAGAGTTCTTCGGCAAGTTCTACGACGACGGCGGCGTGCCGTTCGCGCCGCTTGCCGAAAACCCAAGGTACATCGCCATCCGCGACGACGCGGAGGGCGTGCGATAAACTATCACATTCATCACGTCATGTAGGAGGATGGAACTATGGATTTCTCTCTGGGTCAGGTTCTCGCGCTTCTTGGCGGGGCTTTTGCGGCGTTTCTGGCGGGTGTCGGCTCTGCCAAAGGCGTGGGCCTCGCGGGCGAAACGAACGCGGGCGTCGTCACGGAAAACCCGGAAGTGTTCTCCAAGGCGCTGGTACTGCAACTGCTCCCGGGCACGCAGGGCATTTACGGCTTCCTGATCGCGTTCATCGTGTTGATCAAGACGAGCTTTCTCGGCGGCATGGTGGATCTGAACGTGACGCAGGGCCTTCTGATTTTCCTCGGCTGCCTGCCGGTCGGCATCACCGGATTCCTTTCCGCCATCTACCAGGGCAAGGTCGCGGCCGCCGCGATCAACATGATCGCCGTCCGCCCTGACCAGAGCGGCAAGGGCATCACGATGGCCGTCTGCGTCGAGACATAAGCCGTTCTCGGCCTGCTGGCGTCGTTCCTGATGGTGTTCTTCGTCAAGATTTAAGGAGCATGAAATGAACGCAGAGGCCATTCTGAAAAAAATTGAACAGGACGCCCGCGACACCGCCGCGCGGTTGCTTCGCGAAGCGCAGGCCAAAGCGGAAGCGGCGCGGGAAGCGTCCGAACAGAAAATCGCGGCGGAGCGCACCGCCGCGCTGGAAGCCGCGCGCCGCGACGGGCTCGACTTGGACGACCGGATGCGCAGGATGGCGAAGCTCGACGCGCGCAAGGCGATGCTCGCGGCCAAGCGCGGTGTGCTCGGCGAGGCGTTTGACAAGGCGCTGTCGCTGATGCGCGCGATGCCGGACAGGCAGGCGCGCGCGTTCGGCCTGTCGATGCTGCTCGCCTCCGCGCGCGGCGACGAACTGCTCGTGCCGGACCCGGAAGCCGCGTGGTGCGACGCGGCGTTTGTCAGGGAAGCCAACGAAGCGCTGCAAAAGGCCGGGAAACCCGGCGAAATCAAGCTGGCCGCGAAGGCGGAGGCCGCGGGCGGCGGGTTCTCGATGGTTTCGGGCGGCGTCACGGTCGACTGTTCGTGCGCGGCCGCGCTGTCGATGCAGCGCGCGGCGCTGGAGGCCGAGGTCGCGGCCGTACTGTTTGATTAACGCGCGGGAGGAGGGCTGCCGATGCTCAACAAAAGCGTGAACTACGCGGTCGCGCGCATCCACGCGCTCGAACGCGACGCGCTGGATTCCGGCAAGCTGGAGCGCCTGCTCGCCGCGCCAAACCACGGGGACGCGCTGCGTGCGCTGGCCGAGATCGGCTGGACCGGCGCGGATACTGCGGAAAAGGACGCCGAGGCGATCGCCGCGGAGCGCGTGCGCCGGGCGTACGACCTTGTGCGCAAGATCACGCCGGACGCGAACGTAACCGACTGCTTCATGCTGCGCTACGACGCGCTGAACATCAAGACGCTGTTAAAGGCGCGTTGCCTTTCGCAAAGGGCGGAATACCTGTCGCCGTGCGGCGTGTATCCGGTTGACCTTCTGCAGCACGCAACGGCTGAGCACCGGTACAAAAAGCTGCCGGAGACGCTGGCCGCGGCGCTGGACGCACTCGAAGAGAAGCTGGCCGTCCGCGTGGACGCGCTGCTGATCGACGCGGCGGTGGACAAGGCCGTGTTCCGGCTGATCTCGGAAAAGCTCGGGCGCGTGCGCAATGTCACGGTGCGCGGGTATTTCCGCGCGCGGGCCGATCTGCTCAACGCGATCACGCTGCTGCGCGTCCGGCGCGCGGCGCGTGACGCCGCGTTTTTCATGGACATGCTGCTGCCGGGCGGATCAATCGGCGCCGAGGCGTGGCAAAAGGCGTTTGAAAAACCCGAAACGGTCGGCGCGCTGCTGGAACGGTACGGCAAGCCCGTCCGCGCGGCGGCCCTGGCCGCCTGCCAGGACGCGAACCGCCTGCCCGCCCTCGAAAAGGCCGCCGACGACGCGCTGCTTCGGATGTTCTCCGTCCACCGGCGCGAATGTTTGTCGATGGAGCCGATTCCGGGCCACCTGCTCGCCGCGGAGCGCGAGGCGGCGGCTGTCCGGCTGATCCTCGCCGGGAAGGCGAACGGGTTCGCGCCGGAAGCGATCCGGGAAAGGTTGCGTGATCTGTATGGCGGTTGACGTGATGGGCGTCGTCGGAGAGCGCGACGCGGTGCTCGCGTTCAAGGCGATGGGCATGCGGGTGATCCCGGCGGAAACGCCGGAGAAGATCGCGTCCGCGGTGTTCCGTCTGGCCGAGGAAGGCGTCCCGGTCATTTTCATCACCGAGCGGGCGGCGCGGATGGCGCCGGAAACGCTCGAGCGGTACAGGGCGTCCGCGTCGCCGGTGCTGATCCCGATTCCGGGCAGCCAGGGGACGGACGGATTCGGAATGCAGCGCGTGAAGGCCAACGTCGAGAAGGCCATCGGCGCGGACATCTTGTTCGAGAAAGAGGGGTAAGACACGCCATGCAACAGGGTACGATCATCAAGGTGGCCGGCCCCTTGATCGTTGCCGAGAACATGGGCGACGCCAGAATGTACGACGTCGTGCGCGTCTCGGAGAGCCGCCTCGTCGGCGAAATCATCGAGCTGCGCGGCGACAAGGCATCGATCCAGGTATATGAAGAAACGAGCGGCTTAGGCCCCGGCGAACCGGTGTTTTCCACCGGCGCGCCGCTGTCGGTCGAGTTGGGGCCGGGCCTGATCGAGGCCATTTTCGACGGCATCCAGCGCCCGCTGACCGCGATCCGCGAAAAGGCGGGCGACCGCGTCACGCGCGGCGTCGAGGTGCCTTCGCTGAGCCGCGAACGCAAATGGGCGTTCACGCCGCGCGTCAGCGCGGGCGACGCGGTGCAGCCGGGCGACATCCTCGGCGTTGTGCAGGAAAGCGCGGTCGTCGAGCACCGGATCATGGTTCCGGTCGGCGTTACCGGCACGGTGACGAAGATCGAGGCTGTTGTCGCGACGATTGAAGACATCGTCTGTGAAGTCAAGGCGGCGGACGGCACCGTCCACAAGCTGACGATGATGCAGAAATGGCCCGTGCGCCGGGGCCGCCCGTACGCCGAGAAGCTCGCGCCGGAAGCCCCGATGGTCACGGGCCAGCGCGTCATCGACACGTTCTTCCCGATCGCCACCGGCGGCGTCGCCGCGGTGCCCGGCCCGTTCGGCAGCGGCAAAACCGTCGTGCAGCACCAGCTCGCCAAGTGGGCGGACGCGGACATCATCGTCTACGTCGGCTGCGGCGAGCGCGGCAACGAGATGACGGACGTGCTGATGGAGTTCCCGGAGCTGCACGACCCGCGCACCGGCGAATCTTTGATGAAGCGCACCGTGCTGATCGCGAACACATCGGACATGCCGGTCGCGGCGCGCGAGGCGTCGATCTACACCGGCATCACCATCGCCGAGTACTTCCGCGACATGGGCTACAAGGTCGCGATCATGGCGGACTCGACGAGCCGCTGGGCCGAGGCACTGCGCGAAATGTCCGGTCGCCTCGAAGAAATGCCCGGCGAAGAAGGCGATCCCGCATACCTGGGTTCCCGCGTCGCGGAGTTTTACTCGCGCGCGGGCCGCGTCGTCTGCCTTGGCAAGGACGCCCGCCCCGGCGCGATCACCGCGATCGGCGCGGTTTCACCGCCGGGCGGCGACATTTCGGAGCCCGTTTCCCAGGCGACGCTGCGCATCGTCAAGGTGTTCTGGGGCCTGTCCGCGCCGCTGGCGTACAAGCGCCACTTCCCGGCGATCGACTGGCTGACCAGCTATTCGCTGTACTCCGACCGCCTTCGCGCGTGGTTTGACGACAACGCGGCGCCCGACTGGGTGGCGCTCCGCGCGGAGGGCATGCGCGTGCTGGCCGAGGAGGCGGAACTCGACGAGATCGTCCGCCTGGTCGGCATCGACGCGCTGTCGTGGAAGGACCGCCTGACGATGGAGGTCGCCCGGTCGATCCGCGAGGACTATCTGCAGCAGAACGCGTTTGACGAGGTGGACACCTATACGTCGCTCGAAAAGCAGGTGCGGATGCTGCGGCTGGTGCTCAGCTTCGGCGCGCGGGGCCGCGCGGCGCTCGACGCCGGCGCGAACCTGTCGCAGGTGCTTTCGCTGCCGGCCCGCGACCGGATCGCGAGGCTGAAGTACGTCGCCGAGGAAGACATGGCCGCGCGGTTTGACGAAACCGAGGCGGAACTTGCCGCGCAGATGGCCGCGCTGGTTGACGAGGGAGGGGTGTAACATGCTCAAGGAATACCGCACCATCCGCGAGGTCGTCGGCCCGCTGATGCTCGTCTCCGGCGTCGAAGGTGTCAAGTACAACGAGCTGGTCGAAATCGAACAGGAAAACGGTGAAAAGCGCGCCGGCAAGGTGCTCGAAATCACCGGCGACAAGGCGCTTGTGCAGCTTTTTGAGAGCTCGCACGGGCTGCGCATCGATACGAGCCGCGCGCGCTTTCTCGGGCGCGGCATCGAGCTGTCCGTTTCGCGCGACATGCTCGGCCGCGTGTTCGACGGCATGGGCCGTCCGATCGACGGCGGGCCGGAAATCATCCCCGAAAAGCGGCTGGACATCAACGGCTCGCCGATCAACCCGGCCTCGCGCGACTATCCGTCGGAGTTCATCCAGACCGGCGTCAGCGCGATCGACGGGCTGAACACGCTGGTGCGTGGGCAAAAGCTGCCGGTGTTCTCCGGTTCCGGCCTGCCGCACGCGCAGCTCGCGACGCAGATCGCGCGGCAGGCGCGCGTGCTCGGCACGGACACCAAGTTCGCGGTCGTGTTCGCCGCCGTCGGCATTACGTTTGAAGAGGCGGACTTCTTCATCTCCGACTTCCGCCGCACCGGCGCGATCGACCGCGCTGTGCTGTTCATGAACCTGGCGAACGACCCGGCGGTCGAGCGTATCTCCACGCCGCGCATGGCGCTGACCGCCGCCGAATACCTGGCCTACGAGTGCGACATGCACGTGCTGGTCATCTTAACCGACATCACGAACTACGCGGACGCGCTGCGCGAGGTTTCCGCCGCGCGCAAGGAAGTGCCGGGCCGCCGCGGCTATCCGGGCTACCTCTACACCGACCTCGCGACGATGTACGAGCGCGCCGGGCGCATCAAGGGCAGACCCGGATCGATCACACAGATCCCCATCCTGTCGATGCCCGAGGACGACAAGACGCACCCGATCCCCGACCTGACCGGCTACATCACCGAAGGGCAGATCATCTTAAGCCGCGAGCTGCACAGAAAGGGCGTGCAGCCGCCGATCGATGTGCTGCCTTCGCTGTCGCGCCTGAAGGACAAGGGCATCGGTCACGGCAAGACGCGCGAGGACCACGCGCCGACGATGAACCAGCTCTTCGCCGCGTATTCGCGCGGCAAGGACGCGAAGGAGCTGGCGGTTATCCTTGGCGACGCCGCACTGACCGACGTCGACAAGCAGTACGCAGCCTTCGCGGACGCGTTTGAGAAGGAATACGTGTCCCAGGGCTATGAGGCGAACCGCACGATCGAGGAAACGCTGACGCTTGGCTGGAAGCTGCTGAAGCTGCTGCCGAAGAATGAGCTCAAGCGCATCCGCGACAATATGATCGACAAGTATCTTCCGGGGGGCGACGCGTAATGGCGACGCTGCAAGTCAACCCGACCCGCATGGAGCTGACGCGCCTCAAAAGGCGGCTCGTCACCGCGAAGCGCGGGCATAAGCTGCTCAAGGACAAGCGCGATGAAATGGTGCGCCGTTTCATCGCGCTGATCCGAAGAAACCAGCAGCTCCGGCGTCAGGTCGAGCGCGAGCTGACCCGCGCGCTGGGCGAGTTCGCGCTTGCCCGCGCCGTGATGTCGCCGGAAGCGCTCGAGGCCGCGCTTTTGTATCCGGCCCGCGTCGCGCGGCTGTCGCTTGGGCGGCAGAACGTGATGAGTGTCAAGGTGCCCGTGATCCGCGTGCAGGAGGAATCTCTGCGCGAGGCGCAGCAGCCGTATGGCTACGCGGAAACCTCCGCGCAGCTCGACGGCGCGATCGCGACGATGGCGGAGCTGTTGCCGCGCCTGGTCGAGCTGGCCGAGATCGAATCCACCTGCAACCTGCTCGCCGACGAAATCGAAAAGACCCGCCGCCGCGTCAACGCGCTGGAGTATGTCATGATTCCCAGAACCCAGGAGACGATCCGGTTCATCACGATGAAGCTCGACGAAAACGAGCGCGGATCGCTGACCCGGCTGATGAAGGTCAAGGACATGATTCAGGCAAGGGACGGGGTGTAGGGGGGGAGAAGGGGACGCCAGGAGGCTCCGCCTCCTGGACCTCCGCCAAAGGGGCTAAGCCCCTTTGGAAACCCTGCTTCGCCTCACGGCGGGCGGAGATGTTGAGTGTTGTTTTCAGTGAGAATACGCTTCGGGCCGGGGATTATTTTTTCCACTCGCCGTGAGGCGAAAAAGAAGGGATGCCAAGGGGCAATGCCCCTTTGGCAGGGTCAGGGACGGAGTCCCTGCGTGCCTTCGTCCTCTCCGCCCTCCCCGCCCGTTTCGCCCCACCATCCGGACGGCCACACCGTCCGGATTTCTTTTTGCGTTTTTTGCGCGTAGCGCGCGGCGTATGCGCCGCCGCCGGTTTTACGGCCGTCGTGAAGGAGGATGACGCGGGCGGAGGTGTCGATCATGTAGCGTGCGCGGCGCGCGTAGCATCCGGCTGTGCAGGATGCGCTGTGCACGCCGACCGCGTCACAGGCGCTGAGCAGCGATTTGAACAGCGGGTCTTTGCTCTTTGCGCTGCTCGGATAGGGGAGCGCGGCTTCGAGCGTGATGGAAGCGCTTTCCTGCTTTGCGGTGGCGACGATCTGCGCAAACATGAGTTCCGCACCGTTGGCAAAGCCGGATATGAAGTGCGTACAGCCGTTGGCGAGCGCCCGGCGAAATTCTTCGCGGAGAGGGGCTTCGATTTCCGACAGGATTGCTGTGGGCAGGATGCGATGGCCGGTGACGCAGCAGGATTTTTTCGCAGCCATGGTTTTCCTCCCTATATAGCATAAAGTAGTGTATTATAGTGACTATAGTACATCAACACCGCACATGATGCAACCAGTTGCATTCAGGAATCGCATCCCATACAATGAAAATATTGTCAGATCCTGAAATCGGGGTGATTATTATGTCGGAACCAATGTTGAAAAACCGCACGCGATTTACATCGTCGCTTCGAAACGAATTGGTACCCTTGTTCCAGCAGCTTTCGGACGAAACGCGGATCACGAAAACCCGGTTGCTGGATGAAGCGGTCGAGGATTTGCTGCGAAAGCACGGAATCCAGGTGCCAGAGAAGGAAAAACCGGCGAAACGACAGGATGCCTGATCGTGCGGCACGAGCCTTGGCCGGACAGGAGATGCGTCCGGTGTTTTTTGCATCAGAGTTTCCGATGTATCCAATATACGAACATAGCGCGCGCTCGGCGCAACGGACATAATGGCTTCACACAGTACCCATTGGAAGGTGATCCCGATGATTACGTATGACCGGCTTTGGCAGACCATGCGGCAAAAGGGCGTGACCACCTATACGCTGCGTGTGAAGCATCAGATGAGCAGCAGCACGATACAGCGCCTGCGCAACAATATGTCCGTTTCA
>JAVBOQ010000264.1:0-7925 GCA_031550455.1 Eubacteriales bacterium | reverse complement strand
CGGTCAACCCGACCGCCTGTATGGTTTTTTTGCGGGCGGGGTAAAACGGCGTACATAAATGGAAGCGGCCCGATCCAGAAGGATCGGGCCGCGCGGTTTTGTGTCAGTGTGGCGGGCAGTCAGTCGTCCTTGGTGTAGTAGAAAGTGTACGCCTCGTCATGAGTGTGGGACAGGAAGGTGTAGGTGGTCGGAGCCTGCGCCGTGTAGCCCGGGATGGGGATCGCGAAGACGGTCCATCCTATGCCCGACCCATCAGCATAAAACAGCGGGGACGCGATGGATTTGCCTGTCGCCTGGTCGACATAGTAAACTGTGAACCAGGAGGGAGCGCTTGTGCCTACGGCGTAGTAATCAAAAATGTATCTCTGATCTGCGCCGTTAAACTCGAACGTGTGACTGACATCGCCACCAGATGCGACATAACCTGCCACCGGCTGCGCCCATACCGTGAACGGGAATTCGTCCGCGCCGATCTGATACACATCCGTTGGTCTTATGAAAGTATCATACTGAACCGTCAGCGTGTACAGCACAGGCCCATCCTGTGTGTAATTGAACGTGACGGCCTTGTCCTCCAGCACGTCCTTGAACGTAACAGACGTCTCCTGGTCCGGAACCAACGTGTACCCGGACAGCGTCGGGGCCGTGACGGTGATTTCGCCGCCGCGCCAGACCCCATGCACGATTTCATCGATCACCACGCCGTTCGTCTCATCATAGTAAGTGACCGTCACGGCGAAACCGAGCGGCAGCAGACGAAGAACCGGCAACTCCACGCCTTTGTTCTGCATGCGCTTTTGAATTACTTCCGGCAGGTCGCCGGACTTGATGCCGTTGGACGGGTCGCCGTCCGCGTCGTACGGGTTGAGGTTGACGCCGCCGCTGTTCGGGTTCTTTTCGTTCGCCGTTTCGGCCGCGCCGACGGCGAACAGAAGCAGCAGACAGGCCGCGAGCAACAGGCTGACCAGCTTTTTCATCGGTTTTCTCCCCTTTTTCCATTGTATATGTACGATATCATACAGCCCGCCGCATTTATTGTCAATATTCTCCTTGGAAAACTATGAGTACATTTCGAACGAATCGTGCCCTTACAGCACGCCGACATGCTCCAGCAGTATCTTCAGCCCGATCAGGATCAGCACCGCACCGCCCGCGATCTCGGCCTGCTTTGACCAGCGCGCGCCGAACCGGTTGCCGAGCCAGACGCCGCCGAGCGAGATCAAAAACGTCGTCACGCCGATCAGCGACACCGACGGAACGATCGCGACGCTCAGGAACGCAAACGTCACGCCGACCGCCAGCGCGTCGATGCTGGTCGCGATGGTCAGCATCAGCAGGTCGCGAATGTCCAGCCTGTCGCCGCACGCGTCCGCGCTTTCGCCCTCGCTCCCGCCGCGCAGCGCATCGTACAGCATCTTGCCGCCGATGTAGGCAAGCAGCAGGAACGCGATCCAGTGATCCACCGCTTCGATCCATTGCTTGAACTGCGTGCCGATCAGAAAGCCGATCAGCGGCATCAGCGCCTGCGCCGCGCCGAACGACGCCGCGATGATAAAGGCCCGCCCCCAGCGCAGCTTCGGCATCGAAAGCCCTTTGCAAAGCGACACGGCGAACGCGTCCATCGACAGCGCGACCGCCAACAGAACCAACTCGGTAAACCGCATGGAAACCCTCCCGACGATGCGCCGCGCATACAAAAAACGCATGTACGGCAAAATTCAACCGTATCTGCGTCTCATCAATGAAGGCAAACCAGGTCAAAGACCAGTATGTTGATTTGCCGCGCGTCCGCGCCGATTACTCCCGCAAGGTTTCTCATTAATATGCCATACGGCGGGCGAAATGTCAATTTTGTTTTGGGACGCGGTGGAGAACGCGGGACGCCAAAGGGCTCCACCCTTTGGCATTCCCCCATTCCCGCGCGATACTCCCCTTATTTCTCAAAATACACGTACGCGTTCATGCCGACCCTGACCAGATCGTTTGGCGCGAACGACACGTACGCCGTGTACACCGCGTCCGCGCCGCTTGCGTCGCTCAGCGCGGAAATGGAGTCGACGACGCCCTCGATCGGCTGGTCGCGGTAGCCGAGCAGCTCGACGCGCGCCTTCGCGCCGACGCGGACGAGCGGCAGATCCATCTCGCTGACCTTGACGGCGACGGTCAGGCCGTCGAGCGGGTACATCGTCGCCATCGCCTGACCGGCGCTGACGGTCGCGCCGGGCTTGACGTCGATCGTCGCGACGATGCCGGCCTCCTGCGCGGCCGCGGCGCTGCCGGTCGAAGTAAGGCCGGGCAGCGTGCCGGTGACCATCTCAAACAGCAGGTCGCCGCGCTCGACACGCTGGCCCTCGGCGACATGCGCGGTCAGCACGCTGCCGGAACCGGTGATCGAAACGCTGGCCGTGCGCGCGGTCGTACCGGAGCCGATCTTCGAATCGGCGTCGAAATTCGCGCTGCGGAAGATCGCGACGCCTTCATCCAGGCCCAGCGTCCCTTCAAAAATTTCGACCGTGTAGTTTTTCCCGTCGACCTTGGTGACATAGCCGTAGCCGGTCAGGTCCTTGTCCGTCCGGTTTTGCAGGTAGACCATCTCGCCGACATGGATCGTCTTGTTCTCGATGGCGTTGTAGGCGTAGGCCGTGTTGGTGCTGACCGTCAGCGCGTTATCGGGCTCAATGTACATCAGCGCGCCGTATCGGCTTTCGACGAACGCCGCGTCGTCTCCGGGCCGGGCGCGGAGGCCCGCGACGACGCCCGCGCACGGCGCGTACACCTTCGTCGTCGTCAGCGTGAACAGCGCCGCGCCCTTTTCGAGCACATCGCCCGCCTTGACCGTATAATCCTCGACGGCGCCGCCGAACGGCGCGGTCACGGTGACGGTTCTGCCGGCCTGCACCACGCCGTCCATCGCGGGCAGCGCGGCCTCGGCAAAAGCCACAGCCGGAAGCGCGGCCGCAATCAACAGAGCGATCCAAATGGTTTTCACTTTTCGCATGAGATTCCCTTTCTGTTCACAAAGCATAATCATATCGACTTGAACCGAAGCTCGAACACCGTGCCGCCGCCCTCGTTGTCGCGCAGCGCGACGGTACCCTGCATCTGTTCGGTCAGTTGCAGAACGACGCTCAGGCCAAGCCCCGCGCCGCCGCTTTCGCGCGAACGCGCCTCGTCCGTGCGGTAGAACCGCTCGAACACGCGCGCCTTGTGCTCGTCCGGGATGCCGATGCCGGTGTCCGCCACGGTCAGCGCCGCGCAGCCCTTGTCGTGCCGCGTCGCGACGGTGATCAGCCCGCCTTCCGGCGTATAGCGCAGCGCGTTGTCGAGCAGCGCCAGCAGCGCCTGCCGCAGCCGGTCGGAGTCTCCGATCATCTCGGCGGATTCCAGGCTTTCCTCAACGCGGATGCCGCGCCGCGCCGAAAGCGGCCGCATCCATTGCAGCGCGCGCTCCGCGACGTCGGAGAGATCCACCGGCGCCATCCGCACCGTCAGTTCGCCCGCGTCGGCCCGCGCCAGATCGACCAGATCGCCGACGAGCTGCGTCATCCGCTCGCCGACCGCCTGCACCGAGTCCAGATACGGCTGGTACTCGCCAAGCGGCGCGTCGCGCAGCACCTCTGCGTTCGCGCGGAGCGCCGCGACCGGCGTGCGCAGCTCGTGCGAGGCGGCGGCGACGAACGCGCGCTGCTGCCGGAGCGACTGCTCGATCGGGCGGATCGACCGCGAGCTTAAGAACAGCCCGGCCAGCACGATAAGGAACAGGCCGCCGCCGACGCATCCGGCGAACAGCCAGCGGAGGCTGTAGCGCGACGCGAGTTCGTTCGTCCGGTCCTGCATGACCAGCACCAGTCCGGCGCTGTCCGCGCCGTCCGCCAGCGTCACCGCGTCGACGCGAAACTGTGTGCCGCTGTCGCCGCCGATGAGCAGGTTGCGCGCGAACGCCAGCGTCTGCTGCGACCGGATGATCATCTGCCCCGGCGTGCCGTATACGCGGTCGAACGGCTGTCCGCGGCCGATGCCCACAAGCGTGTCCGGAAGCGTCGTCGCGGGCTGTTCGGCCAGACGGACGCGCGCCTCGGCCGCGACACCCGGCGCGTCCGACATCGCATGCTCGCTGATCGACACGATGTTCCCGCGGCCGTCCGCGTCCTCCCAGTAGACCGTGTACTGCTCGGGAATCTGCAACACCGGCGCCACGCCGTTGAATGCCGTTTCGCGCACAAAACCGACGATCGAGCGCGTGTAGGCGGACAGGTCCCGCTCGCTCTGCGACGCGATCATGCCCTCGGCGACGCCCAGCGCGATGAACGCCATCGCGATCAGGATCGCGCCCGATACGGCGACATTGAGCAGCGTCAGCCGCCTGCCAAGCTTGCGCAGCATGATGCCGCTCCTTTCTTTACTCGCCGCCGGTCAGTTGATAACCGACGCCGCGAACCGTGCGAATCAAAACCTTTGACCGAACCGTTTCCAGGTGTTTTCGCAAAAAATGCACATGGATGTCGAGGTTGCCGCCCTCGACGAATGTGTCGCTCCAGACGCGGTCGATGATCAACCCGCGCGGCAGCACCTGGCCCCGGTTGCGCAGCAGGAACTCCATCAGCCTTGCCTCGCGCGGCGACAGCTCGGCCGCGCGCTCGTGGCAACGCAGCGTCAGCGTCGCCGGGTCGAACGACAGATCGCCGTACAAAATCGCCCCTTCCGGGCAGAACGCGGCCTGCCGCCGGAGCAGCGCGCGCACCCGCGCCATCAGCTCGTCCATCGCGAACGGCTTGACGAGGTAATCGTCCGCGCCCGCGTCCAGCCCGGTCACGCGGTCAGTAATGCCGTCCATCGCGGTGAGCAAAAGCACCGGCACGCCGCTCCCGCCCGCGCGCAACGCGGACAGCAGCGATACGCCGTCCAGCCCCGGCAGCATCCGGTCGAGCAGCAGCAGATCGAACGACTCGGTTTCCGCAGCCGCCATTCCTGACCGCCCGTCCGCCTTCGCGACGACCTCAAACCCCTCTTTTTTCAGCCGGTACGCGACCGCCATCGACAGCGCCCGGTCGTCCTCGACAAGCAGTATGCGCATGGGAGTACCTCCGGGTGGTGAGGGAAGGACGCCAGGAGGCTCCGCCTCCTGGACCTCCGCTTAAGGGCCTTAGGCCCTTAAGAATCCCATCTTAGGGTTCGGAAAGAGTATTGCTGCCCTCCCCTTCCCGCAGTGAGGCGAAGAAGAAGGGTTTCCAAAGGGCCAAAGGCCCTTTGGTCAGGGGTCAAGGGGGCTGAAAGCCCCCTTGCGTCCCCTTCCCTTACTCGTTCAGGTAGAAAAACGCCCTTTGCTGGATCGCGTTGCCGGTGGTCGCGGCGTCGCTTTTGCCGTCGAAGAATGTTCCGGTTTCGGCGAGGATGAAGTCCATCAGGGTGCTGTCGGAAACCGCGGGCTGGTCCAGCGTGTCGCAGAGGGCGCGCAACGCGTTCCACGCGGCGGCGTCCGGGTTTTCCATCGTCATCTGCAGCCCGCCGCCGCCGCCCATCATCGCGAATCCGATCGTCGCGTTGCCTTCTTCCTCGCTGCGCTCGATCGCGTCGGCGAACAGCTTATCCAGCGATTTCGCGGCGGCCGGCAGCCCGTCGAGCTGCTCCATCTCCTGCACATCCGCCGAATAGACAATTTTGAGGAACTCCTCGCCGAGCGTCGGGTGCTTCGACTGCGTGTTGAGGCCGATCAGCAGCGACGGCGTGTAGGCGCGGCCTTGCCCGTCGAGCGACGGCAGCGCGATGCACGCGCCGTCCTTGCCGCCCGCCAGCGAATAGACGATGTTGATCTGCATCAGTCCGCCGACCGTCATCGGGCACAGCGCGGCCGAACCGTTGTACAGCGCCAGCATCTCGCCCATCGAAATGCCGCCGCGCATCGCGCGCATGCCCATCGCGTCGTTGGCGATGTCGCCCTGCGCGCTGTACAGGTCGTACAGCGTGTTTAAGAATGCCTGAAATTCCGGGGTGTTGAACGTCGGCTTGCTGTTCTGTGTGGACAGCGCGGCCTTGCTCGCCGGGAAGAACAGCTCGACCCAACTGTTTCCGTTCCGCGCGCGAAGCGGCGTCTGGCCGTCCGGCAGCGACAGCGTCGGCAGATCCTGAAGCGACGTCACCTGATCGACGATGTCCTTTTTGCCCCACAGCGTGTCAAACGAGAACGACGCGGGCACCGCGTACACCTTGCCGTCCGCCGCGGCGCTGCCCTTTTCGATGCCGGGCAGCAGCCCGAGCTCCGGCAGAAGCGCCGTCAGATCGCGCAAGAGGCCTTTGCCCATGTATTTTTCGACCGGCAGCCCGTCGAGCACCAGCACGTCGCCGCCCTTCCCGGCCAACAGGTCGGTGTTCAGCGTGCGGATGTGATCCTCTGCCGCCTGGCTGTCGTTCTGGCCGCTCATCTGCGTCTGTAACACGACGCGCACCTCGGGGTGCAGACGCTGAAACTCGGTGACAGCCTTCTGTAGGCGCGTCGACGCGTAAAGCGCGGTGATCGTGAACGTCTGGCGGTCGGCGACGCTTGCCGTGATCGGCGTGTAGACCGCGAGGATCGAAACGGACTCGCTGTCTGAATTGATGTTCGCGGAACCAGCCACGCCGCTGACGCGGATCGACCGCATGAACTGGCCGCCGCCGCCGACCATCGCGCCGATGCCGCCCTGCGACATCAGCGCCACGAGCGAACCGTCCGCGCGCCGCGCGAACGCGGCCACGCTGTTTGACGGGTCGCCGATGTACGTGCCGGTGACCTCCATCAAAAGCGAAATTTCGCTGTCTTCAGGTCTGAGCCAGTAGACGCCAAGGCTCGTCGCGATCACGAGCGCGCCGTCGGGGCCGACGGCCGCCGTCGCCGTGTACCCACCGTCGAACGCGGCTGTGCGCAGCTTCTTGCCGGTCGCGATCTCATACTCCGTGATCTCGCGGTCGCCAACGACGAACAGGTTCGAAGCCGACGCCGCGATGCCCGCCACGGAACCCGCGCTGATGTTGGAGACCTCGGAACCGTCCGGCCCAAGGATCGAAACGCCGCCCTGGATCGACGCGACCGCGACGCGGTTTTCCGTCAGCGCCTTGATCTGCGACGCGAAGCCGTCGACCGAAAGCCGCGATGCCTCCGCGCCGTCCGGTGTCAGCCAGACCAGCGTCGTCCGCATGCTGTCCATGTTGAACATCATCTGCCCGCCACCGTTGCCGCCGCGCGTGCCCATCTGGTCGCCGCCATTGGTGCTGTTTCCGCTGTTGCCGCCGCCCGTTTGTCCGTTGCCAGCGGGCGCGCCCTGGAACGAGAACGACGGGCCGCTCTGGGCGACCGTGCCCATCTGCGCGTTGCCCTGCGCCTGCGCGCCCTCCGGCGCGGCGGCGGTCATCGGCATCGCGGTCGAAAACGACGCGAGCAGCTTGCCGTCCGGCGCGATGTCGAGCGACGCGATCTGCTCGTTTTCGCCGAGCGTCAGCGGGATCACTTCCGCCGCCGCGCCTGCGTCCGCGTATTTCAAAAGCGCCGATCCGCCCTCTGCCGACAGCGCGGCCGCGTAAATCGCGCCGTCCGGCGCGGTCGCCATGCCGACAAGGCTCGTATACCCGTCCGGCAGCGTCAGCGATTGTTCGGAAAACAGCGACGCCGGCATCGGCAGGTCGCTCGCCGCAAACGCGCCGAAAAACGGCGCGAGCGCGAGCAAGGCGCAGAGGAGCAAGGAAAAGGTCCGTCTCATATGGGATGCCTCCTTGAAAATGATGAAACAGGGTGGTGGTATTGCTGTGGACGGGAGGACGCCAAGGGGCTCCGCCCTTTGGAATCCCGCCAAAGGGACAGTGTCCCTTTGGAAACCCCACTTTGGGTTGTTTTGTCAGAATCCCTTCCCGCCGTGAGGCGAAGCAGGGTTTCCAAAGGGGTTTAACCCCTTTGG
>JAVBOQ010000072.1:0-5512 GCA_031550455.1 Eubacteriales bacterium | reverse complement strand
CCCACCCCCGTTACGGATTCGCCGGGTAGTCGTTGAAGTAGTGCGAATCCACGCCCTGACAGAGCGCCGGGAAGTTCGGGTCGCACGCGCGGAGGTTGCAGGTGATGCAGAAGCGATGGTTCTGTCCGTCGTTCGCGCAGTACCCGTGCACGCCGCACGGCTGCAGCTTGTGGTCGCCCGGCTCGCACACGTGGTGGACGCCGCACGCGGCGACCGGTTCGTGCTTATACGCTTCGTATGAATAGTAGTCCACACCGCAGTAATAGCAATGCTTCATCGGGTTCGGCGCGGGCGTCCAGGTCGGCAGCGGGCCTGGCGTCCATGTCGGCCACGGTCCCGGCGTCCAGGTCGGGTACGGACCGGGGTACGGCGTCGCGCCGCCGCCGAGCAGCTTGTTAAACGTCGTCTGGCCGGCGATGCCGTCCGCGTACAGCCCGTTCCACTGCTGGAACAGCACCACAGCGTCCTGCGTGTCATAGCCAAAGTAGCCGGAAATCGAACCGTGGTAATAGTTCAGGTTGGTCAGGAGCTGCTGCAGGTAGGAAACGTCCGTGCCGGACATGCCGTACTGCAGCGTGCGCGTGAACGGCGAGGGCTGGCCGGTCGGGCCCGGGCCGGGATACGGCACCGCGCCGCCCAACAGCTTCTTGAACGTCGCGTTGCCCGCGATGCCGTCCGCGTGCAGGCCGTTCCACTGCTGGAACAGGCGCACCGCGTCGCGCGTGTCGGTACCGAAGTAGCCGGTGGACGACCCGCGATAGTAGTTCAGCGCGCGCAGCATGTCCTGCAGCGCGGATACATCGACGCCCGACAGCCCGAGGTACAGGTTGCGCGAGAAAATCGGCGCAACCGTCGGCGACGGCGGGTATGGGCCTCCGCCCGCCGGAATCGCGTTCGGGCTGTACAGCCTCGACAGCGTTGTCGGCCCGGCGATGCCGTCGACGCTCAGATAGTTGTTCTGCTGGAACCAACGGATCGCGTTGCGGGTGTTGGTCAGGAACTTGCCGCTGCAAATGTCGAAGTAGTAGTTCAGCGCGGCCAGCCGGTACTGCATTTCCATAACGTCCTGGCCGACCATGCCGTACATCAGCGTCGTGCGCGGCGAGCCGCCGCCTTCGGGCACGGCCGTACCGCTCGCGAGCTTGCGGATTGTCCGCGTGCCCGCGATGCCGTCCGCCTTCAGGCCGTTGTTCTGCTGGAAACGGATCACTGCGTTACGCGTCTGCGTACCGAAATAGCCGTCCACGGAGACGCTGTATTTCAGATCCTTGAGCATCTTTTGCAGCATGCGGACGTCGTCGCCCTGGCAGCCGCGGTACAGCTCGCGCGATATGCTGGTGCCGGTGTAGATCGTCGCGGCTTTCGCAAGCGGCGCGGCGGTCGGCTGCGCCGTGACGTACACAATCATCGGCGTCGGGGCGGCCTGCATGGTCAACACTTGCTGCGGCTGCTCAAACACGAGCGCCTGCTGAGGGGCTGGTGCTTCGCCGGCGGGAACTGCGCTCGTGGACACGGATGCGCCGATCAGCAGCGCAAGGAGCATCATGCGGAGGGTATCCATGTTCTTCACCTCATCAGTCGATCGTGCGCTGCGCGGACGATCAGGGTTACCCGCGCATCAGGCGAATCAGCGACTCGGCCTTGCGCAGGTCGTCCATGGTGTTGATTCCGAGCATCTCGTCGAGGTTGGAAAGCGTGACGACTTCCTGGCGAACGCCTTCTTTGGCGAGCACGGCGGCCGCGCCGGTCAGGTAGTACTCCCGCTTGGGATTGTCGTTGTCAATCCTCTCCAGCCAGTCCCACATCCTCGCGCCGTCCAGCACCTGAATGCCGACGTTTACCTCGTCGATCAACCGCTGTTCGGGCGTGCACGCGCTGTCCTCGATGATGTCGTACAACTTGCCGTTATCGTCCCGGATCAGCCTGCCAAACGGCGGAATCGGATGGATCCGCCCGGCGAGGATCGTGTTGCCCGCGCCCGTTTCCGCGTGCTTGCGGAACATCGCGCGGTAGGTCTCGCGGGTCAGGAACGGCATGTCACAATAACAGACGAGGACGGGTCCCGAAAAGTTCCCAAGAACAGGCTTTGCGCAAAGCGTCGCCCTGGCGGTGCCGTTGAGCTCCTGCTGTTCGACATAATGGTAGTCCGGGCCGAGCGCTTCCTTGACTTTGCGACCTAAAAACCCGATGACGATCGTAATGTCCTCCGGCCGCAGGAAGTCAAGGTTTTCCAGCACATAGCGGATCAGCGGCTTTCCGTCGAGCAGGCGGAGCGCCTTGGGCAGGTCTGCGGCCTCGCACTCGAGGCGGGTTCCTTTTCCGGCGGCCAGGATGATTGCTTTCATGGTGATGTCCTTTCTCGGGCAACTGATTTTACGCCAGCAGGTACGGTATCATGTCGGAGAGCCGATCAAAGATCAGATCCGGCTGCGCCGGGGACGCGGGAAGGTCCGAAAGCGTGGCCTCGCCGGTCAGGACGAGGATCGCGGTCATGCCGAACGCGACGCCGGTCGCGATGTCTGTGTACAGCCGGTCGCCGACCATCGCGGTTTCGGAAGGCGCGCTGCCCGTGATCGAAAGCGCGCCGTCGACAATGCCGCGGTACGGCTTGCCGAGGATGATGTCCGGGCGGCGGCCCGCGCTCGCCTCGATGAAGGCGAGGATCGCGCCGATGTCCGGGATGAAGCCCGTCTCGGTCGGGCAGTTGAAGTCCGGATGCGTCGCGACGAACGGCAGCCCGGCGCGGACCAGATCGCAGGCGCGCGTCATCGTCTCGTACGTCAGCGTCGTATCGAACCCGACGAGCAGTAACTCCGGGTCGCGCTCGTCAATGAAAACGCCCATCGCGGTCAGCTCCGCGCGCAGACGGCTGTTGCCGAGCAGGTACACGCGCCTGCCGGCGTGCTGTGACAGCAAATAATGCCCGGCCGCCTGCCCCGAGGTGTATACCCGGAGAAAAGGGTCGGTCACGCCGAGCCGCCGCAGCTTGTCGACATACGCGGCCGCGTCCTTCGACGAGTTGTTCGTTAAAAACAGCGCCTGCCGTCCGGTGGCGCGCAGCGCGTCCAAAAAATCCAGCGAGCCCGGCAGAATGTCGTCCCCAAGGTAGAACGTGCCGTCCATGTCCAGCAAAAAGCAGCGGACGGCGCGCAGTCGGCTCAGCTTGTTCGCGTCCAGCAATGCAAAACGCACCCCATTTGTCATTCTCTACCGTATAATAACAGACGGAAAGAGGATTGACAAGAGGGAGGAAAACACGGTAAACGCATGAACTGAGGTTCATGCGTTTTTCAGAGGCGCGAGGAAGATTCGGCCTCTAGAGCTCTCCGGGCTGGATACTTCCTGCTTCATGCGTAAGCCCTGGGGAGGAAAACAGGGAACCGAAGCCCCGAAACCACAACACCCCCAAAACGGCTTTTCTTTGTTTCTTCCTTTACCCCCGAAAAGAAAGAAAACGTCCCGCCTCCGTTTTCCCTATCATCGTCCCTTCCTCCCGCTTCCCTCCGTTGTCCATGCAGGTGGAATCAAACGCGCCGTCGAATCGTTTATTGCTCGAACAGAAGATTCTGATTGAAGGAGAAACCCATGCGCAGAACCGATCCGGACGGCAACCGCGTCCGTCCGCACACCATATTCAAACCGCGCACAAGAAAGCCGAACTTCGCGGTCAGCGTCGCCGTGATGTTTACGCGGCTGACGGCGATCCTGCTCTGCGTCGCGGGCGTCGCGGGCGTGGGCGTGGTGCTGGGCATTGTCAAGGCGTATACCGAAACCGCGCCGGAGCTGAACCTTGAAAAGCTCGACGAGCAGGCGCAGACCTCGTTCTTTTACGACGCGCAGGGCAACCTGATCACCGACTACAAGGGATCGCAGGACCGCGTCGTGGTTTCGATTCAGCAGATTCCCAAGATGCTGCAATACGCGTTCATCGCGGTCGAGGACGCGCGGTTTGAGACGCACAACGGCGTCGACGTCAAGCGGATCGTCGGGTCGTTCGTCGCGAACATGTCGTCGTCGACGACGCAGGGCGGTTCGACGATCACGCAGCAGCTTTTGAAAAACAGCATCCTGTCCGACGAGCAGAGCTACAAGCGCAAGATTCAGGAAGCGTACCTGGCGATGCAGCTTGAAAAAATATACGCGAAGGACACCATCCTCGAAAACTACCTGAACACACTGTACCTTGGCGAAAGCTTTTACGGCGTCAAGACCGCCGCGATGGGCTACTTCGGCAAGGAGCTGGATCAACTGACGCTGCGCGAGTGCGCGATGCTCGCGGGTGTCGCGCGCAGCCCGTATTACTTTAATCCGCGCAGGAATTTTTACCTGCGCAGCACGCCCGCGGTCGCCAACGACCGCGCGGACTACGCGCTGCGGCAAATGTACCAGAACCAGTTCATCACCTACGACCAGTACCGCGCGGCGCTCGACCAGAACACGATGACGGTGCTCAAAGACGCGCCGAACTCGAACACCGCGATGTATGATTATCCATACTATGTCGAGTACGCGGTGCAGGACGTCATCGATGAGTTCCTGCGGATGGAAGGGCTCGAAGATACGCGCACGAACCGGTCCGCGATGGAGGGCAAACTGCGCACCGGCGGCTATCACGTGTACCTGTGCATCGACCCGGACATCCAGCGGATCGTCGAGGACACGCTGGCGTCTTACTCTGACTATCCGCTGCTGCGCGACCCGAGCGACGCGGTCTACCGGCAGCGCAACACCGACGGCACATATATCGAGGTGATCCAGCCGCAGGCCTCGACGGTGATCCTCGATTACCGAACCGGCGAGCTGAAGGCGATCGTCGGCGGCCGCACCGCGCCGTCCGCCCGCAAGACCCTCAACCGCGCGACGGACATGAAAATGCCGGTCGGATCGGCGATCAAGCCGATCTCCGTCTACGGCCCGGCGATCGAACTGGGCGCGTCCCCGGCGAGCATCGCCTTTAACATACCCGTCGCGATCCACGGCTGGAACAACGGCGCGGGTCAGCCCGACATCTTTCCGCTCAACTACGGCGGCGGCGGGTACACCGGCCCGATCACGTTCCGGAAGGCGATCCGGCAGTCGTACAACACGGCCGCGGCGCAGGCGCTGATGTACAACGTCGGCGTCGATCAATCCGCGGCGTTCCTCAACGCGATGGGCGTCAGCGACGCGAACCTGCAAAAAACGCCGTTCGGGCTGGCGCTCGGCTCCTCGGGCATCACGCCGGTGCAGATGGCCGTGGCCTTTGGCACGCTCGGCAACGGCGGCATCTACAACGAACCGCTGTCGTTCTTCCGCATCGAGGACGCGGACGGCAACGTGCTCGTCGACCGCCATGTCGAACAGGTGCGGCGCATCGTGTTTCAGGAAAGCACCGCGTGGCTGACGATCGACATGATGAAGGGCGTCGTCGACGGCGGCACGGGCGAAAAGGCCGCGATCAAAGGGCAGACCGTCGCCGGCAAAACCGGCACCAACAGCGACTACAAGGGCGTGTCGTTCACCGGGCTGACCG